>CACYYH010000008.1 GCA_902778565.1 uncultured Eubacteriales bacterium | reverse complement strand
AAGTGATCTTATCCGGCGCCATATCACCTTTAGGTGAGCAGAATTCCTGAAGCACTACGAACAAAACCTTTCCATCCGCCATAGTACGGACCTGATCTGCAAACTTGAAGTTTGAAATAATGTCTTTAATATTTGACGAAAAACCCTGCAGATAATCTTCGAAGTTTGCTTCGATGTTATCCGGGTCAGCCACAAGCTTCTTAAAGTCAAATTTGCTGGTATTGTAAAAACCGTATTTCGATACAGCACAAAGGATGCCATCTCTGGCCTTGCCTTCTACATGCTGTTCATTAAGCTTAGCTGCCTGTGCAACTACTGCATCTTTAGTCGGTGCAAGTGCATCATCAAAACGCTTAAGGACAGTCATAGGAAGGATTACTTTGCCATATTCGTGAGGTCTATATAAGCCTACTAAATGTGTGGCAATTTCCCATATAAGATTGGCCTTTTCCTGGATGTTTATGTTAGTTTGTTTCTGAAGTTCTTGGATGGACATATATCAAATCTCCCATTAAATCTTTATATTTTTAGCCTAAAAAAGGTTATAATAAGCCCATATTAATCTATTGTAATTATACCATTTTCACCCCTTTCATACAATGATAAACTTGATCCGTTAATGTCAAAGGGCGTTTTTTTACCCTTATATATTTTTTCTTTTTTTCTCGCATAGAAAATACGAAAAAACGCAGTTGTACATATCACTATATCGTGATATAATCAAACTATCAAAAGAAATATCTGCAACTCCCAGGAATTCATTTCTTTGCCGCCGCTGGAATGAAAGGAGATTCTCATGTTTCATAAAGTTAAATCCGTAAACCCTCTTCCGGACTTTGTTCTGAGTGTGCAATTTTCCGAAGGAATCACGAAAACATACGATGTCAAAATGCTTTTCGAGAGATGGCCTGCCTTTGAGAAGTTTAAGGCCCAGCCTGGTTATTTTGATAAGGTCCAGGTCGATCAGGGCGGATATGGCATAATCTGGGATGATTATCTCGATTTGTCCTGTGATGAGCTGTTTGAAAACGGTAAGGTAGTTAAAACGCCCTTCGACCGTCTTATGGCTTTCAGCAACGCCACAGAATTATGGTGCCTGAATGAAAGCACCCTTCGCAAAGCCATATCTTATGGCAAACTGAAAAATGGCATTGATGTCTGTAAATTCGGTAAGCAATGGGTGATCTCCATGGACGCTATGCTCCGCGAATACGGTAAGCCGAAGAAAGAAATATGACAAAACAAACTAAAACGCCCTCCGGGTCATCACTCCGAAGGGCGTTTGTTTCAATTCATATTATTCATTATTCGTTTTGGAAAGGAATTATTCTGAAAAAGTTTTCTTTTCGTTCTTATCTTTATTTATTCTGTTTTCTTTGAAAGGAGTTTTGTCGTCGGGGTCATCACTCCCGCTGACACATATAATATACCCCCGTCTTCCGGTCTTAAACATGAAAACCGAAAAATATTTTTTCGTCCTTTTTCATTCGATACTTACACCCTCAGCACGCCTCTCCAACCGCGGACGGAATAGTATGAATCCGCGCCGTTGTGGAAGGTGAATACAGCTCCGTAGCGGCGTTCTGCGAACAGTGCTCCGCCCTGCTTTCTTATCTCCGCCGGAGTGGCGATCCACGATGAGGTTTTCAGGTCGTATTCGCCGCTCTCCTGGAGTTTGCGGTAGAGCTCTTCCGTCATAAGCTCCGCGCCTGTCTCCTGCGCCTGATGCATGGCGCTTCCTGCAGGCGGATTCTTCTTTCTCTTCATCAGAGCCTCGTCATCATAGCAAAGGCTTCTCCTCCCTGCCGGCGTCTCCTTTGAGCAGTCACAGAAGATGATCTCGCCCGTGCTTTCGTCAGCGCATAATACGTCCGGCTCGCCGCCGGTCTCCTCCATGCGCTTCAGGATCTCCAGGGCTTCCGGTTTATCCAGCAGGCGCTTCTCCACCTCCTGCCACTTGATATCAGGGTGTCTAAGGCTGTATTCGTCGAATCGTTTCTTTAATGTCTCAAGCATGATGTCCCTCCTGCGATTCGGATCTTTTGCTGATCCTCACTTATTGATGTCTCTGTACAGTTCGTTTATCTTTTGCTGGGCATACTCCGCCTCGTGCTTGGCTTTGAACCTGTCCCTGTCACTCAGGATGGCCAGCATCTCGTCTGCCACCTCTTCCAAAGAATGCGGTCCCCGGCGAATGTATCTTATCATCCGGTCAGCCGTGTATTCCGTGCTGAGTTCTTTTGCGATGAGGGCGGCGAACTCTTCCTGATAGCCGCAGCGCACCATTAAATTGTAAAGTTCTATGCTTTTATCTGTCATCTCTATATCCCCAGATCCATGCTTATCTGCCCGCCGTCCTGCACCTTCGAAAGGTACCTGGGCTCCCTTCTGAAAAGGTCGTCCATGAAGCCGGCGTCGCTGATCCACGTATTGACCTCAAAACTGCTCAAAGTCACTGGCATTCTTGGATGCACGGGGATCATCGGTCCTGCGGCTTCTCTGGTGAGGACCGTGAACCTCTTCAGGCCGTTTTCCATCCTGTAGATTCCTGCAAGCCAAAGCAGTTCCTCGTCTGTCCTGAAGAACTTGTACCTGGCCTTGTACTCGTCCCACTCGTAAAATCCGCTGGCAGGTATGGCGCAGCGCCTGAGGAAAGCGCTTTCCCTGAAGGTGGGCTTCTCCTTGATGGATTCCGACCTGGCGTTTGCCAGAAGGCCTTTGGATACCGGGTTCGAAAAGCCCCAGCCCATGCTTTCTGCGCTCATGCCGCCTCTGGAGCCCGCGATCACTAAAGCCTTCTCCGACGGATATACGTCCCTGGGCTCGCTCAGTGTGGTGAATTCGCTGTCTGGCACCAGGATGCCCTTGTCCGAGAACTCTTTCTTTACTCTGTTTTTAAAAAACAAATCGATATAAAATCTGTAGCACATCTGTAGGTTCTCCTGCTGCTGTCTGTCATTAAATGCTTGCTACTTCAATGTCAAATTCCATGTCCGGGTTCACCAGCCTGAGATCTCGTTCAAGGCACTTCATGGCTTCCACCCTGTATTCCACGGTGGTGTTGGCGTTCCCCTGCATCACAAAGAGCACGTTCACCGTGTCGTCGGACATTTTGTAAAACTCGCTGTCCCTCACGTCCAGCCAGGCCAGGATGCCTTTGCCGTCCCTGTAAACAAAGTCCGTGGGCTCCACATGCTTCTCTTTGCTGCCTATGGCGGTGAAGCTGTCTTCTTTGCCGCAGACGGTGACCACGATGTCGCCCTCGATGGAGTCCAGGTCATGGCCGCCGATGGCCAGTGAGGACCTGATGCTCTCCAGGTTATACACGTCCACTATGGAGTTGATGTGGGGCATGGAGCCGCGGTGCTTGATGTTGTCGATGAAGCCCGGCACCGTGGGCGGGTTCTTCTTCACAGAGCGCCCGGCCTTTTTTATCAGGTCGCGGTAGCCCTCGGTCACGTCGTTATCGTATATGCTGTCGTACTTGCCGGCCGCCACGTTCTCCCCCATCCTACGGATCTCCTCCGTCAGGGCCTCGGGGATCTCAGCATGCGGGTCCAGGCCTCTCGCTGTCGCGTATACCACGTCGGTTATTCCTATGGATCTCATGGATCCGTCGATTATCAGTTTCATTGTGTGCCTCGCTGGATGAGTATGAACTTTCCTCTTTGTGCATAGTATACCACACATCCTCCCGCTAAAAAAGAGGCCCTTAAAGGCCTCTTTATCGTTGTTCTATTGTAATCCTTCTATCCACCCACGAAGTTCATCTTCCGTGGTGCTGCCGCTGAATCTCTGGCCGTCGAGCCAGTTGCCGCTTCCGGCATTGGCCGCAAGGTTTTTTCCGCTGTTTCCTATGCTGCTGCTTCCTGATGTGCAGAAAGGAATTACGGTCTTTCCATCAAAGTAACAGCTCTCCACGAAGGTATCCATTATTCTGGGTTCCTCGCCCCACCAGATGGGATAGCCGATGTATACCGTGCTATATCCGTCAAGGGACACAGGGTCGCTTCCGATCTCAGGGCGGACTGTAGGATCCTTTTGCTCAACGGTGGCACGGGTCTCTGAGTCGTTATAGTTCAGGTCATCTGAGGTGTACTCCTGGGCTGCCTTGATCTCGTAGATATCTGCGCCTGTAATGGCTGCGATCTTTTCTGCAATGCCTCTGGTGGTTCCAGTCATGGAAAAATACACCACCAAAACGCCTCCTTCAGCTTCTGCGCTCTCCTCTTCAGGCTCCTCTGCCTGGGTCTCAGTTTCTGCTTCTGTTGCAGCTTCGGGTGTGCTTTCTTCAGCCGGTTCTTCGCTGTTTCCCCCGCAGGCCGCCAGCCCCATGACCAGTAAAAGCGTTAATAATATTGCTAAAAATTTCTTCATGTGTCTCTCCGGTTATCTCAGTTTGCCATAATCTTCATCCGATACCGGTTCCAGCCATTCATTGCTGCCCTCTTCCCCGGGGATCTCAAAAGCCAGATGTGAGAACCATGAGTCAGGCGCAGCTCCGTGCCAGTGCTTGACTTCCGCGGGGATGTTGATCACCGTGCCCGGCGTCATCTCCACTGCGTCCTTGCCCCACTCCTGGTAGTAGCCTCTGCCGCCGACGCAGATCAGCATCTGACCGCCGCCGGACTTGGCGTGATGCACGTGCCAGTTGTTCCTGCACGCAGGTTCAAAAGTCACGTTGTACACCGGCACCTGCTCCAGTGTCAGCGGTGCCAGGTAGCTCTGCCCCACAAAGAACTGTCCGTAGGGATTTGGCTCTCCGATTGGGAAAAATATGCTCTTCTGATATTTATCTTTATCTGTCATTTTGATACCTCCAAACTACTTTCTCAGGAAGGCCTGATCCTTCGCAGGCAGTCCTGCCTCATCTGATATGTAGCGCTCCGCGGTCATGTGCAGGTCGTACTTTTCTCTGAGTTTCGCGATCTCCGCCATCATGCTGGATGCGTGATGCCTGTCCAGGGATTCCTGGTCCCTCCAGCTGTCTATTAGCAGAACCGTCTCTGGGTCGCTCATGGGAATGAAATACTCGTACTTTTCATTTCCGTCCTCCGCCCTGATGGCGTCGGCGATCCCGCGGTCTTCCATTTCCTGCGCGAATTTCTTTGTGCTGCCATTCTGGCCTTTATAGTAAAGATTCACTGTTATGCTCATGTCTTCTTCTCCTAGTCCCGCACTTCCTCAAGCCAGCTTCTGATGGCTTTTTCGTTGGGGCGGTTGATCTGCACGCCCTTTTTCCACTTTACGTTTCCGCTGACGTTCTTGTGGAGTTCCGTGTCGCTGTTTCCCATGCCGCTTCCCCCTGAGGTGCAGAAGGGAATGATGGTCTTGCCTTCCATGTCATAGCTTTCCAGGAAGGTCTCGATGATGCGGGGCGCCAGTCCCCACCAGATCGGATAGCCCAGGATGATGGTGTCGAACTCATCCATATTCACCAGCTTCAAAGCGATGGCCGGCCTTGCCTTCGGATCCTTCATCTCCAGGCTGCTGCGGCTTCTTTTGTTCATCCAGTTGAGGTCGCCGCTGGTATATTTTTCCTCAGGAATGATCTCAAAATAGCTGCCGCCGCAGATATCCGCGATCTCCTTTCCCACTTTCCTGGTCACTCCGCCGGCTGAAAACACCGCAACTAAAATTTTATTTGCCATAAATATCGTTCTCCCAATTGATTATTTCAAAAGCCTAATAAGGCAGTTATACGTGAGTTCGTGGATCGTATGCTTAAAGAGATCTACTTCATCCTCTTTCATGTCTTTTTTCTGTTTGTCCGTTATCATCGTGTAAGGAGAAATCCCTACCATAAAAGGGAAGAAAACGTAAACGATCCCCATTATCTCTTCATGAGACATCTCCGGAAAGTTCTTTTGGATTATCGCTTCGAAGATCTGCACTGTCTTGCGGAGTCCTTTTCGGAAGGATCCCAGCAGCTCCTCATCGCTGTTGGCCTCCATCTCATGGCTGTTAGTGCAGATCAGTTTGAGCATCTGCCCCCTTTTCTCAAGGGTATCGGCGATGAGTTCCGCGAGCTGTTCTTTTGAATAAGTCTGACCGCTGTTTGAAATGCCCTCCAGATCAGCGTTCCATCTTTCGAACTCGCGCTCGATCATGGCCAGAACTATCTCCTCTTTCGTCTTGAAATAGTTGTATATCGTCGGACGTGAGAAGGAGGTTTCGTTACCGATCTCTTTAAAAGTCAGGTCCTTGAAGTTCATGCTCTGATAGAGCTTCTCGCAGGCGTCGATGATCTCCTCTCTTCGCTCTGCTATTATCTCAGGCGTACCTTTAAACATTCTGCTGCCTTCCTTTCGTTGCGTTGGCGCCGTATATTTATTAATATTTTATCCCCCGGTTGACACGGTGTCAACCATTGTCAAAATAAAAAGACCCGCATGCTGCCATGCGGGTCTTGCGAAACCAAATTCTATTATTTGATGCTGGGTGCGTCTACCTTGAACTGCTTCAGTTCTTCGATGAATTTGCCGCGCTTTTCCTCTACAGCTGCCTTGTGATCTTCAAGGGCTGCTTTGCGGAGGTTGTATCTTGCCTGGCGGGCCATCTCGATCTCTAACTTAGCTGCTTCTTCAAGTTCTTCAGCAACAACTGCAGCGTCAAATCTTGCAACTTCGCAGTCATATTTCTTGAGCTCTGCGTCGAGAACTGCTTCGTCCTCTTCCTCTGCCAGGAGTACCAGGGCTGTCTCGCCGTCAGCAAGCTTGCCGGCTACTGTCTCGATGAGGGCTTCGCCGCCCAGAACGTCTGTAGCGTCAGCCATGCTTCCGATAAGTGCGCCGTATGAACCCATGAGAAGAACGCCGATGGGGCCGCCTAAGATTCCGAGGAATCCACCCATAAGGCCGCCGATTACTGTATCTGAAGATGTCAGTACTTCGGAATCAAATCTGTCGCAGATCTCGATTCCCTGTGCGCCGCGTTTAACGAGAACCATCTGGAAAACAAATGTCTTGTCGTCAAGGGGCTGCTTCTTTAACTCAGTGATAGCCTGAAATCCTTCGCTTTCATTCTTGAATACTGCTGCAATAACACTCTGCATTGTAAATCTCCTTTTCTTTTTAATTAATTCTAGCAAAGCAAAGCTGTAACATTATTATTATAAATCCGGAAAACGGATTTGTCCAACGACTTTTTATTTAAGGAAGTCCAGTATGCGCTCCTTATAATCCGGCGCCATGTCGTATGCTGCGTGGCCGTAGCCGTCGTACATGTAGAGCGTGCAGTCCTTGTCCGCGAGTAGTTCTGCGATCTTCTCGGAAGCTACCGCTCCCACCACCTTGTCGGTCTTATCCCCAAGCACCAGCACAGGGCAATCGATCTTGCCGAGGTCTTCAGTTATGTCATAGCCTCTCATGCCTTCCGCCAGCACCACGAAACGTTCAAACTCCTCGTCGGTCACTGTCTTGCCGGCTTCTATGAGGAGCTCTTTTGACTGCTCGTAGACCTCTTCAGGGTATACCTCTTTTCCAAATGCCAGGTACAGGCCCTCGCCGTCTCCTGCCTTAGCCAGATCTATCCACTTTTCGATGGTCCTGAACTGTTCATCCTTCACAGCAGCTGTGGTGGAACCCAGCACCAGTTTATTCACCAGTTCAGGATGGTTGATGGCTATATCCATGGATATCATACCACCCTGGGACGCACCGAAGAGATGGACCTTCTCCAGGTCCAGTTCCTTCATGGCTTCCGCGGTATCCTCTGCCATATCGTGAATGGAGTACTTTTCAGGCAGGTCACTTCTCCGGTCGAACATGTAGGCCGTGTAGTTGTCAGCCAGCACCTTGTAGGCCTCCGCCACCTGCTCCGCAAAACCCATGACGCTCTGTACGCTTAAGCCCGGCAGGATCACAAAGGTCTCCTCGCCCTGCCCGAATTTGAAATAGTCCATTGAGAAATTGTCGGTTTTTACTGTTTTTATCATAGAATCCATGGTTATCTATACCCTTCCGTATTCCTGTCCCATGTTTAGATGCTCGTCCTTTTGCGCTGTCATTTCGAAGTTCATTTCTTTGCTGAACAGCATTACGATGTCGCTTCCACCGAAGAAAAAATATCCCAGCGGGTCGCCTTTCTCCACTCCGGCTCCCGGAACGATGGTGTCTTCAAAATTCACAGACGATACCTGGCACATGCCTACGGGCACCACCGCCGCTGTTTACAGGCTGCGCCTGCGCACTGCCCTGTCAGCTTCGCCTATGGCTCCGAATCTGCAGACCTGTCTGCAAAGATGACAGCCCACGCATTTGCTTCCGATAAGCTTCGGCCTGCGGGTTTCGGGATCGAATTTTATGGCCTGATGTCCGCCGTCCATGCAGGACAGATAGCACCTGCCGCAGCCGCTGCAAAGTTCAGTATTGAACACCGGGAACACGATGGTGTCTCTCTCAATGCTTTGATGATCCACCACTGTCCTGCTGGCTCCTCCGATGAGGTCCTTCACAGATGCTATGCCTTTTCTCTTCAGATATTCTGACAGGCCTTCCAGAAGGTCATCTATTATCCTGTAGCCGTACTGCATTACTGCAGTTGTGATCTGCACGCTGCCGGCTCCCAGCAATATGAACTCTGCGGCGTCTTTCCACGTCTCTATGCCTCCTATACCGCTGATATGGAGGTCTTTTAATTCCCCGCATCCGTTCAGATCCGAGATGAATCTGAGAGCTATGGGTTTCACCGCCGGTCCGGAGTATCCGCCTACGATGGATTTGCCCTGCACCGCCGGCTGAGCTACGAGAGTATCTATGTCAACGCCTGTGATGGAATTGATGGTATTGATGGCTGATATGCCGTCTGCTCCTCCGCGCTTGGCTGCAAGAGCTATGGGCACCATGTCGGTGATGTTGGGCGTGAGTTTTGCCAGCACAGGCAGACTCGTGCCCTTTTTTGCTGCTCTGGTGAATCTCTCCACCAGTTCCTCAGACTGACCTATGGTCACTCCCAGATCGTCGGATTCCATGTTCGGGCAGGAAAAATTCAGCTCGATGACCGAAGCTCCAGCCTGTTCGCATTTTCTCGCCAGATCTGTCCATTCAGCTTCGTCCCGTCCCATGATGGAAGCCATGATGACCTTGGTCGGAAACTCTTCCCTGAGCTTGCGGAAGATCTCCATGTTCTCCTCCACGCTGTGGTCCGAGAGCTGTTCGATATTCTTGAATCCGCAGAAAGAATTGGCATGGCTTCTTATAGCCGAGAACCTGGGGGAAGTCTCATGCTGCGGGAAGTTGCAGATGGTTTTGAAAGACACCCCTGCCCAGCCTGCCTCAAAGGCTCTTTTGCACATTTCATAAGTGCTGGAAACCACGGAAGATGACAGCATGAAAGGATTCTCCATCTTGATGCCGCATATTTCGGTGGTAAGATCAACGTCGCTGATCTTTACCCTGGGAAGATACTTCTCCCCTGCGCGCATGTTCATTAACGTCTTGTCTATCTCCACGGGGACGCTGTCTTTGTTCAGCACGCAGACTTTCTCACAGGGAGCGTTGCAGTATGTGCAGTCCGTACTTCCGATCTTTCTGACCGCGCCCACATAATTCTCAAAATACATGGACCTGAGGATCTCTCCTACAGGCGCCTTCTGAGGGCAGACGCCGGTGCATACCGGATCGTGGCAAAGGATGCACCTGCTGACTTCAGATTTATCCATTGATATTACGTAGTCTATGAAATTAATTGTGTTCATGGTTTTTTCCCTTTAATTGATCGTCTTGTTGTTTTATCTGAGCATACCCTTCTTCGACATCTTGTCCAGGATCAGTACATATACCACGGAAATTGCAAAAGTCAGGAAGAAGTCCCTCCAGCTTTCCTCGGTCCTGATGGCGCCGAATCCGAAGCCCGTCAGGAAAAAGATGGTCATGTTGTTCACTATGTGCAAAGCGCAGGATCCTTCCAGTCCTTTGGCCAGCCAGGCTGAAATGCCCAAAGCGATGCCTATGGCCCAGACCTCCAGCACACCCACAAAATTATATGGATGCATGGATGCGAAGATCGCTGTCTGAAGCACGATGGCGATGATAGGTACTTTGAACCAGGAACCGAAGGTCTGCATGGCCAGTCCTCGGAAAATATACTCCTCTGCCACGCACTGAAGCGGCCCCAGAATGATGCAAAGGATCAGCCCCGCAAGAGTGAACTGCGAAACGCCCACGCGGCCGTCTATCAGCACAAGATCGGCTGCCACAGGAACCCCGCAGACCAGAAGCGCCGGGAAGAAGCATTTGAAGAAAATGCCCCAGCTCCATCCCTTTCCGGATGACGATGAATACGAGTGGAGCGGCCTGTCCTTTACGATCTTCACCGCGATGATCAGCGCTATCAGCATCCATACCACGCTGCCCAAAGAAGCTATAGCCCCCGGCGCGGTGTAAACGTTCATGCCATCATACCCCTGGTTCAAAATCGCCGCAAACACAGAGGTCTGGCTTCCCGTTATGAGTTCGATGGCAAATACGATTATCGTATTGATGATGGAACCCAGGAAATAAAAGACCCCTGTCAGGAGCGCAACCAGGAACGGCTTATACCACTTAAAAGTCTTGAACTTCTTCGGATAAGTGATATAGTCGGGTATCATGTTTGCTATATTCGGAATATTGACATTGTTTGGAATATTCGCGTTGTTTGGCATGTTCGCGTTGTTTGGCATCTTCGCGTTGTTTGGCATATTCGCGTTGTTTGGCATAATAGTGTCCCCTTTCTCAAATCCAGATAATTATACCATTTTATGAGTTGTTAGTACATTAAATTTTGATTAATAGTTGGTTAAAGTTGGATTCGGGGTGTGGGCTTATGTATTATATTTTCAAAGGTTTTCCTACTCAAATAGGCGTCGTACTTTCCGGTAGGAGATTTTTTTTAAGTTTTTCCTACTAAAACAGGTGTCGTGCCCTCCAGTAGGAGATTTTTTTAAAATTTTTCCTACTAAAACAGGTGTCGTGCTTTACAGTAGGAGTTTTTTTAAAAGTTTTTCCTACTAAAACAGGTGTCGCGTTCTCCAGTAGGAGATTTTGGAGGTTTTGCATCCTACTCAAAGCACCGTCGTCCCCTCTAGTAGGAATGCCCAAAGAAAATCTTCCTACTCAGAGCACCATTGCCCCTTGCAGTAGGAAACTAAGCAAAATATCTCAGAAACAACAAAAGAGATGCTGCAAAGTATCTTCTCTGCACTCAGATATTGCGGAGGGAGGACTTGCGCGTCTGCCGCGCTGCGGCATCCGCCGGTCTGCGGGGCCTCATTCAGGCCCCTTGACCCGCTTCCTGCTCGACAGTCCACCGGACTGTCTCGCGACGGTCGCGCCTTCTCAGGTTCAAGTCCTCCCTCTTCGATTCTGCGATTATTAGAAACGAAAAAGGCCAGGTCGTTGACCTGGTCTTTCGTTTCTAGTGGTTGCGGAGGGAGGACTTGAACCTCCAACCTCCGGGTTATCCCCTCGGGCCGGGTTGCGGTCACCGTATCGCGCTGCGCCTTCGCTGGCGCTCTACGACCGCTGCCCAATGTCGCCCTCGCTGCTTCCGCCACCGGCGGCGCTCGGGCTCCATTCCCAACGAGCTACGCTCATCGGTCTCATAACCCGGAGGGCTACAGACACATTTCTTCCCTGCAGCAGCGAAATACAAAAGACGGTCACAAGGACCGTCTTTGTATTTCGTGGTTGCGGAGGGAGGACTTGAACCTCCAACCTCCGGGTTATGAGCCCGACGAGCTACCATTTGCTCTACCCCGCGATGTCATATGATCGGCTGCAGGGACGCTACCCACGCAAACCGTTAAAAAGGAATTTATTGGTGCCGGAGACCGGGGTCGAACCGGTACGATCGGTAAGGATCGCGGGATTTTAAGTCCCGTGCGTCTGCCAATTCCGCCACTCCGGCTAAAAAATCCCGCAGGCGGCTAGGCCGCTTGCGGAATGGTCAGATTGGCTCCGGGGGTGAGACTCGAACTCACAACCTTGCGGTTAACAGCCGCCTGCTCCGCCATTGAGCTACTCCGGAATACGGTCGCCTCGTTCAGCGACAATAGATATTATACATAAGGACCTAATTATTGTCAAGGACTTTTTACGAATATTTGAAGGATTTACAGCACGATTCTATCAGTGCTCGTCTTTCCTCAGGATAATGATTATCCGACACTATTCTGCGGTAACTCTTCTTCTCTGGGGATAATGATTTTCCCACACTATTCTATCGGTACCCTTCTTTCTTCGGGATAATGCTTTGCGATCCAGTTTTTTACGTGCTCCATAAAAGCTGCGGCTGCCAGGGAAAGCCTTTTTTTGTCTCTGCAGGCGATGCCCAGTTTTCTGTAGGCCGGGGGATCCAGGGGCACCTGTTTTACGTTGGCTTTGAAGCCCTGCAGCATCATCTCGGACATCAGGCTTGTTCCCAGGCCCTGCTCCACCATGGCCACCACCGCGTGGTCATCGCTTTCCACGAATCTGGCGTTGAGCTCTGTTTTGCTGGCGGCAAGGATCCTGGTGATCTCGTCGTCCACGCCTTCGTTCAGGGCAACGTAAGGCAGGTCCTCCAGTTCCTGGAGGCTGATGCTCTTTCTGTTGGCATTCGGATCGTCGGCAGCGAAAATGCAGACTATGGGATCACTTATAAGAAAATCTTCCTGCAGTGCGTATTTTGTGGGATAGTCTGTAAAGGTCAGGTCCAGCCTTCCGCTTTCGGTAAGGCTTGAAGTCTCTTCGTCAGTTCCGTGTATGAGTTCGAATCTCACGTCCGGATGGCTCTCGCTGAACTCTTTTATCATTCCCGGGAGCCACTGGGCGGAGGCGCTGTTGAAGGTGCCTATCCTTACAAGGCCCAGCTGTCTTCCTTTTATCTGTCCTACGGCCTCGTCCAGGCTCTTCTGAGCGTAAAGCACCCCGCGGATATATGGCATGACGATCTCGCCTTCCGGCGTCAGTCTCACACCTGCCCTGTCTCTTTCCACCAGCTTGAGTCCCAGCTGCTCTTCCAAGCTGTTTATCATTCTGCTTAAGCCCGACTGGGTGTAGCCCATCTCCTCTGCTGCCTTTGAAAGGGTCCTGCACTCCAGTGTCTTTACCAGTGCCTCATACTGCAAAACATTCATTTTCCGCTCCTGTCCGCCTGCGATGCCATTATTTTACACGCCATGATTTCATACGCCATGATCTCACACGTCATGTCCTCAGCTGCCATAATTTTACATGATAAAAAATCATATAAAATATGCGTATGTCTCATTTTACTTCATACAATATATAAAATATAATATAAGTAGCAATTATAGTCAAGTTTTATAATTATTCATTCTTTTATAGGAGGCATTCTATGAAAAAATTCAACCACGTAATCGTAAGACGTCCCTGCAGAGCCATGGTAGAAGGCATCACTTCCGGACTTTATCCCGGAAAGCCCGACTATGAGAGAGCTCTCGAAGAGCATGATGACTATATCTCCGCTCTTTCAAGATGCGGTGTTGATATCACCATCCTTCCCAAGGACGAGAGATATCCTGACTCCTGCTTCGTAGAGGACCCTGCTCTCATCACCAGAGCATGCGCTATCATCACCAACCCCGGTGCTGAATCAAGAAACGGCGAAAAGTATGAGATCATCGACGCTATCCGTCAGTTCTTCCCTGAAGACAAGATCGAATACATCAAGGCTCCCGGAACTCTTGAAGGCGGCGACGTCATGATGTGCGGAGATCACTTCTTTGTAGGAAGATCCGCAAGAACCAACGAGGAAGGTATCCGTCAGCTGACAGAGATCCTCGCAAAATACGGCATGACCTGCTCTGAAGTTCCTCTTGAGGAAGTTCTCCACCTCAAGACCGGCGTCAACTATCTTGAAGACAACAACATGCTGGTTTGCGGAGAATTCGTAGACAAGCCGGACTTCCAGAGCTACAACAGAGTAGTTATTCCTGAGGAAGAAGCTTACGCTGCAAACTGCATCTGGGTAAACGACACCGTTATCGTTCCCGAAGGATATCCCACAGTTCTCAAGGCTGTTCAGGATCTCGGATACAAAACACTGGTCGTTGATACATCAGAATACAGAAAGCTTGACGGCGGACTCAGCTGCCTGTCACTCAGATTCTAATCAGTTTATTCATTAATCGTTATCAATAAATTATCGGAGGAATTATCATGGACAACAATAACAACAATCAGCGTACACTGGGTGTATTTCCTCTTATGATGTTCGCCGTAGGTGTAACTCTTGCATCCGGCGTATTCAGCTTATCAGGAGACTTCGCCGCAAGCGGCGCATCCACTGCCGGTACGCTTCTCGGCTGGCTGGTCTGCGGTATCGGTATGTTCGGACTTTGCATGGCATTCTTCAAACTCTCAGTAGTTAAGAAGGAACTCACTTCCGGACTTGCTGCTTACGGCAGAGTGGGATTCGGCGAGTATATCGGATTCAACGTAGCCTGGGGTTACTGGATCAGCGCGATCCTGGCCATCGGAGCTTTCGTATCCCTGTTATTCGCTTCCCTTTCACACTTCTTCAGCTTCCTTGGAGAAGGAACCAACCTCGCAAGTTTCCTTATCGCATCTGCAATGGTATGGATCTTCGCTTGCGTAGTACTTCAAGGTGTAAATGAATCCATCATCATCAACGTATTCGTAGTACTTGCAAAGGCTATTCCCATCGTGGTAGCTGTATTTGCTATCATCCTTACCGGAGCCTTCAGCGGAGAGGTCTTCATGGATCACTTCACAGAAGGTATCGACGGACAGACACTTTTCCAGCAGATCAAATCCACTACCTTCGTAACAGCATGGACCTTCGTAGGTATCGAGGCTGCCGTAGTAGTTTCCGGACGTGGCAAGACCACCAAGATCTCCGGACAGGCTACCATCGGAGCTTTCCTCACACTGTTCACTCTCTACGTTATCATCTCCGTCCTTTCCATGGGCGTTATGACCAACGCTGAACTGGCTGAACTCGACACTCCTTCACTCGGCGGAGTTCTCGGAGCAGTAGTCGGCGACTGGGGAATCAAGCTGGTAGACATCGGCGTTATCGTATCCCTCGTAGGAGCACTGTTCACCTACGCCATCCTGAACACAGACGGATGCTACGGCCCCGCAGATCAGGGAATGTTTCCCGCAGTCTTCACAAAGAAGAATAAAAAAGGAGCTCCTACCTGGTCAGTAATCGCTGCAGCTCTCCTTTCACAGGCACTCCTCGTAGTAATGTTCCTTAACGACGCTTCCTTCCAGGCTTGCTACGCACTGTCCACAGCAGGTATCATGGTACCTTACGCTGTATCCGGTCTGTACTACCTGAAGGTCGTCATCAAGGGCGAAGACAAAGGAATCGAAGGCGCAGGCTCCAACTTCACCAGATGGCTCTTCGCTATCATCGGTGCTGTTTACGGCGTATGGCTTCTCTACTCAGTAGGCTGGGTATATTGGATGATCCTTGCTATCCTTTACACACCCGGATGCATCTTCCATTTCATCGCCCGTAAAGAACAGGGCAAGAAGCCTTTCGACAAGACCTGGGAATATGTGCTGTTCGTAGCGCTGGTAGTACTTTGCATCGTTGCTATCGTACTTACCGCTCAGGGCAAGGTTGCCTGGTTCTAAACCACAGGAGGTTACCAAATGAACTTTGGTTGTCAATCCATGACGGGTAAGATCGAAAGCATCCTTCTCAAGAAGCCCGAACAGGCTTTCATCTCACAGGAACACCTGGAGAAGACCTGGGAAGAATTCAAATACTTCGGCTGCCCCGATTATAACAAAGTACTGGAAGAATACGCAGTATTCGAAAAGTACATCAAGGAGAACGTCCCCAACGTCTATTATCTTCCCGAAGATGACCGCACGGGACTGGACTCCATCTACACTCACGATCCTCTGAAGATCACCTGTAAAGGCGCCATCTACTTCCCCATGGGAAAGGCTTTGAGAAGCCCTGAGCGTCTGGCCACGAGAGCATATCTCGAGTCCATCGGCGTTCCCACGCTGGGCGAGATCACCCCTCCCGGAAAGATGGAAGGCGGCGACGTGCTCTGGATCGATGAGAAGACCGTGGCCATCGGCCGCGGATACCGCACCAACGACGAAGGCATCAGGCAGTTCAAAGAACTGACCAAAGACTGTGGGATCGAGGAATACATCATCGTTCCCATGCCCCACGGCGGCGGTGTGGACGAGTGCCTGCACCTGATGTCCATCATCAGTTTTGTGGACACGAAGAAAGCAGTAGTCTACTCCAAGTTCATGCCTGTTTTCTTCAGAGAATATCTGATCGAACACGGCATCGAACTCATCGAATGCAATGACAAAGAGTACGATTATCTCGGCTCCAACGTGCTTTGCATCGAGCCCGGCAAATGCATCACCATCGACGGCAACCCCGAGATCGTTCAGAAGATGAGAGACGCCGGAGTGGAAGTGACCACTTACGAAGGCCACGAGCTTTCATACAAAGGGACCGGCGGCCCTACGTGCCTCACCTGCCCCATCACAAGATTATAGGATCCAATGTGAGAAACATCTTTGCGCCTGCCCCCGTGACCCGGGGGCAGGTCATTCTCAGGGAGTATCGATTATGAGAAACGAAAAATTCTTTGAAGGAATTGAAAAAGATATAAAAGAACTGCTTTACGGATACATGAAGGTGGAGAGCTTCTCCTTCAGCGCCAACGAAAGGCTTGTGGAACCATTTTTATTGGATTGGTTTGAGACCATTCCGTATTTCAGAGAGCACCCCGAACTCTGCGGAGCCTATGATATCCCGGGAGACCCCCTGGACCGCAAAGTAATGTACGGCATGGTCCGCGGCCGCGGAAACAAAGCCGTGGTGCTGATCCATCACTACGACGTGGTGGGCATAGAAGACTTCAAACTTCTTAAAGAATACGCCTTCAGCCCAGACGAACTGAGCGAAAAGCTCATGGAAGTTAAGGATTCCCTTCCCCGTGATGCCCGCGAGGATCTCGAGAGCGGCGACTGGCTCTTTGGAAGAGGCGGCTGCGACATGAAGGCCGGAGGCTCCATTCAGTGGACCCTCCTCAAAAGATACAGCGAGATGGATGATTTCGAAGGAAACGTCATCGTGGTAGCTGTCCCCGACGAAGAAAACATGTCAGCCGGAATGCGCGGAGCTGTCCGCCTTCTGGCCGAATTAAAAGATAAATACGAACTGGACTACAGAATGATGATCAACTCGGAGCCTCAGCAAAGAAAGTCCGCCGACGAAGGCATCTTCAGCGAAGGCACCGTGGGCAAGATCATGCCCTTCGTATACGTGCGCGGATATCTGTCCCACGTGGGCAAGGTCTTCGAGGGCTTCAGCCCCGTGAACCTCATGAGCGAGATCGTGCGCAGAACTGACCTCAACATGGACTTCACCGACGCCGTGGCCGGCGAGAGCTCACCTCCGCCCACCTGGCTCTACCTGAAAGACAGCAAGACCGTCTACGACGTATCCATGCCGCTGTCCATGGCCGGATGCTTAAGCGTGCTCACGCTGAATCAGACACCCATGAGCGTTATCGAGCGCCTGAAAAAGATCTGCGAAGAATCGTTTGACAAGATCCTGGGCGAAATGCGCGCCAGCTTCGACCGCTTCTGCGCCGTGGCCAAGCCCCTTGTAAAGGAACTGCCCTGGCAGCCTTGCGTCATGAGCTTCATGGAACTCTATAATGAAGCCCTGCGCGACCACGGCGAGGCCTTCAGGAAAGCCTACGATGAAGAGCTCGAGGTCCTGACCGCCAAGCTCACCGGCGGCGACACCAACATCATCGAATGCAACTTCGAGCTGGTGGAAAAAGTCTTCGAATACGTGGACGACCTGTCGCCACGCGTGATCTACGGCCTGGTGCCGCCCTACTACCCCAACGTTTCCAACTACTATTACGAAGGCTTGGGCGAACGCAAAGAGATCACGCCGTACCTGAACGAATTCACCACGAAGAAGTTCGGCGAAAGATACACCAACGAATACTTCTTCACCGGCATCTGCGACCTGAGCTTCTCCGGCATCACCGAGAGCAAAGAGGTCACCGCAGCGCTTAACGAGTACATGCCCCTCTTCGGCAAGTACTACGACATACCCTTTGACGCACTGGAAAAGATCACCATGCCCTGCATCAACATCGGCCCCTGGGGCAAAGACTTCCACAAGCTCACCGAGCGCGTGCTGAAGCGCGACCTCTACCAGCGCACCCCCAGGATCGTGGACCACGCAGTGGAGTGGCTGCTGGGGTGAGGGCGAGCATACCGCAAATGATGCACTGCTGATCGCCATGACCCGATTGGCGCGGCGCGGGCGGCTGCCTTGTATACTGAATTCATAGAAGATATTGCTTTGCGATATCTTCTATTTTTCTTACGTCGAAAGGATTTCCTTTCGTCTCAAAAGTAAGGATCAGGTTCTTCCCCGGATAATAGCCATTCTTTTCATACGCGTTGATCTTCGCCACGTTCTCCTCCGCATACTCCGGATCATCCATCTTGCCCAGATGCTCGTGGATGAATTCTTTGCGGAGACGCACATTTAGCAGTGTGAAGTCCGGATAGACCGTCTTCCAGCCCTTGAGTTTCAGCGGCCTCTCGAAAAGCATGGGGATCTGCAGCTCGCCGTACTTATTGGCTATCCCGATCTCCGACTTCGACCTGACCCGAAGGCCGCTTTCCGCATAAAACTCCGGCGCGCCTTCTTCAAAGCCCAGCCCCTCGTAGGGCTGCGCCAGCCAGTTCTTTACGAACTGGTCGTCCGGCAGCAGGATCGGCGTCACCAAGGCGCGGCGGGCAGGGTTGAGCTTGCTGTACACGTCTTCGGCAACGCCACTTTCATAATTTGCAATGAGCCTTTGCAGAATCTTCAGTTCTGCTTCTGCACTCCTTATCACTCTACGGTCATAATCCTTTTGTGCCAGCAAAACAGCTGTTTTACGCTCTGAAGTCTTCAAATACCGCCCTGTTTTGTCTCCGGTGGTGGTTTTATGATAGTAGTGAGGATGGCCTTGCCCACCTGCTATCCTCAAACTTCCCTCAGGAGCTGCAAACAAACCTTCTTTTTTAATTTCAATGGTTTTCCTGAGGTATTCCGCCCTGTTCTTAAAGTTACTAAGTAATAATTTCATTTTGCACCCCTTTGCTAACTGTTTTTGCACTAATTGTCATAAATCAAGGTTTTAGTACTATGTTTTTTCAACATCTCTAGTACCAATATATAAATTTCCTTCTTTTAGTACTATGTTATTTAAGCTATCATAGTACTCGACTTCCTAATATCCTGATTTAGTACTACTATTACCCACCTGCCACTAGTACCAAATATACTTTTCTTTTTATCTGGTACTATAAATCTTAAATACCGGTAGTACTAAAACAGTAAAAAAGACAAATAGATACTATCAATCTTTAAAATCCATAGGACTTATCAGAATAAAATCTTAATTAAGTACTAAACACCAGCCCTTTTGTCTGTAAATATTATTACCATCGCTGATATTTTGCAATATGCCGCAATTGTATACGATCGTCGCCAACACCCCGCAAACCCAGCCGCCTCAAGGCATCCGCCGCCCGCCCCTGCAAAACACTTGCATCGAAACTTTTTTTCAGGAGCCCGGTGTGGTATAATAGCGGCGGAGGTAATACCATGAACATCATTTGTCTGGGCGACAGCCTTACATTCGGATATGGGGTCTGGCGGAACGACTGCTGGGTCAGCCTCGTAGGGAAGGCCACGGGCCTTCGGGTGCTGAACCGCGGCACCAATGGGGACACTTCGGCATACATGCTGCAGCGAGCCCGCAGCCACATCGTGCCTGATGAGACTGAGACAGGCGATGTCGCCATCATCATGGGCGGCGCCAACGACGTGCTGATGTACGGCGCCAACGAGGACGACGTCACGAACATCATGACCATCGCCGAGCTTTTCCGCGCAAAGAACTGTACGCCCATCATCGGCATACAGCCGGGGTTTCGCGAATCTGATTACGCTTTCTATGGACCCCTCGACCCTGACAAACTCAACGCAAATTTCAATCAGTTCGCCGACAGCCTCCTGACCCGCGCAAAAAACGCCGGGGTCTCCACTTTTGATCTGCGCCCGGTGCTCAGCGACCCGGCGCTTTTCGAGGACGGCGTCCACCCTACCGAGGAGGGGCACAGGCTGATCGCCGACACAGTCCTAGCGGTAATAGAACCACTGATACAGGAATAGAAAAGACCCGCGCCAGCGGGTCTTCGCATATCATTCCAACAGAAAAGACCCGCCCCCGGCGGGTCTTGACCTCTTCGCACCAATCAGAAGGCCCGCCCCGGCGGGTCAACCTCTTCACATGATCCGCCGCCCCGCAGGGGCGGCTCCAAACCAAAAGGCCCGCCTGGCGGCGGGCCTTACAATTCACCATATTTCAGCTCATCTTCACGGGCCTTGTTACCCCTGCGTCGGCCTGGGCCTGGTTGCGCAGGAGTTCGCGGTCTGCTTCGGCGTTCTCGGTGATGATGGCGATCTTCTTTGTGTATTTTTCTACCATCTGGTCGTCACCCAGGAACTTGTAGATCTCTACAAGTTCGTTCATGGCGTCTTTGTTCGAAGGATCCAGCTTCAGCACCTCCTTGAAGTGCTTTGCGGCTTCTTCGTAGGCTCCGCAGGTCACTTCGTCTTCAGCCGCCTCGCCTTCGCCGGCTGCCTCGAACTCTGCGCGGCTGGCTTTGGCCAGTTCGCGGTATGCGGTTCCCAGATAGAACCAAAGGGGCCACCAGCCGGCAAACTTGCCGTCGGTGTAGGGTTTCAGTACTTTGATGCCCTCTTCAAACTTGCCTGTAAGGATCATGTTGTATCCTTCTTCGATCTTCACGGGTTCTGCCAGCTGTGCCAGCCTCATCTCTATGTCCTCGCGAGCTTCTTTTCTGGCCTTGTCCACACCCGCATCACCGGTTGAAGCCGCGGCGCCGGACAGTTCCATGTACTTGTCCCATACCAGCTTTGCCTTCACGTAAAGGCCCATGTTCAGGTATGCGTAGCCCAGATAGTAGTAGCCGTCTGCCAGTTCAGGATCTTTTTCCACTGCCACTTCAAAGGCTTCCATGGACTCTGCTTTGTAGCGGCCGATGACGTCTTCTCTGGCACCCCTGTCGTAGGTCCCGATGTCTGCCAGTTCGTCGTCTGCGGACAGTCTTTCGTATCTGTCCTTCAGGCCTCTGCCGTAGCAGTAGTAGGCGTTGGCGTTGTCGGGATCCACCTGGAGGGCTGCCCTGAAGTATATGCAGGACTCCTCGTACTTTTCCTCCTGGGCTTCGTCCAGTCCCTTGGCTATCAGGCCGTTGGAAAAGTTCTTGTCGAAGTTCCTCAGGATGTACTGAAGGTAGTTTTCCTTATACTTGAAGCCGGGATCCACGCCGAATACGAAGGCCATGTTCAGGGCGATCTTAAGCACCGTGATGCCGGTCATCTCGGTCTTTCTGATGGGTACCGGAACGCCTTTCAGTATGTCGGCTACGCCGGCCTTTTCAAGATATGCGTCGGACAGTTCGTCGAAGACCATCTCCTTTAAGTGATCCGTCAGAAGTTCTCCTATCCTGTCAGTTTTTTCTATATTCATACCGTTAATTCCCATCCTTTTCTGATAAATCTTCCGTAATTGATCTTGTCCATGCTCTCCCTGGCGTCCAGGTCCAGAGTCTTCAGGACTTCGTCTGCGCAGCCTTTGACGGTGCCATCCGCATCCAGCTTCTTTGCGAATTCCAGCATGATGCGGTACTGGTCGTCCTTCCTGCGGTCTCTGTTCTGATAGCCCTTTGCGTAATAGAACTCAGCCAGCGCGCTGAAGAGCTTGAAGGGTGTCATCTCTGAAGTGAGATAGTCCAGGGTGTGGGTGAAACCTTTGCGGTTATAGTAGGTGTCCAGCATCCTGTCGATCTCCTTCAGGTGCACCATCTCATCCGCATTGATCCATGCGGTGGAAACCACTTCGTATGGTGTGTGGTCGCGGTAGACTATGCCGAACTCCTCCGCCCTGTCGTGGATCTCAGTTCCCTTCAGCACCTTCAGGAAGCCCATCTGGAAAGCATCCGCCTTAAGGGAGTACACCTTGTCGAAGCCTCTCTCAAAGGTCTCAATGGTCTCATAGGGCAGCCCAGCTATCAGGTCTACGTGGGTGTGGCAGGTACCGCACTCCACCAGCCTTCCGGTATTGTAAAGCACCGGGTAAACGTTCTCCGCCCTGTGGACGGCTTTCAGGGTGTCGGGGTTCGTGGACTGGATGCCTATCTCCATCTGGAAAAGACCTTTCCTGGCCCCTGCCAGAAGTTCCAGTGTCCTGTTGTCCAAAAGATCCCCGCAAAGTTCGAAGTGGAAATTCGTAACTCCGTTGTCGTTCTGTATAATGTAGTTCAGGATCTCATACGCCCTGTCCTTTTCGTAGTTGAAAGTCCTGTCGATGAACTTCACCTGAGGAAGGTTCTTGAAGAGGAAGTACTTCAGTTCCTGCTCCACTCTGACCACGTCCAGTGCCCTCACGGTCTTCTCGATGGAAGACATACAATAGGAGCATCTGAAGGGACAGCCGCGGCTGGACTCATAGTAAACCACCTTGTCCTGCTCAGGCTCCAGCACCGAATAAGGAAAAGGTATGCTGTTGAAGTCCAGAGGCTCAATCTGCTCGTTCACATAGATCAGGCGCCCTTCTCTGTAGGTCAGGCCCGGCACGGTGCTCAGCTCGTCCATCTCGGTCATGTCCAGTGCCTGGCGGTTGCCCGTCAGGATCTGTACCAGTCTGAAGAATGAGTATTCGCCCTCTCCTGAGATGACAAAGTCACACCAGTCATTTTTCTCCATGTATTCCACGCCGTCAAAGCTGGTCTCCGGTCCTCCGATAAGGATCTTCATCTCAGGCTTTGCCTTCTTGAGGTCTGAAGCCAATGTGGTGGTCTCTTCGATGTTCCAGAGATAGCAGGAGAAGCACACCAGGTCATAGTTGGCCCTTACGATCTCGTTATAAATGTAGTTAAGATCGTTGTTGATGCTGAACTCCCTGATTTCAGCCTCGCAGTCCTCGTTGGCGATGACCGTGTACATGTAGCGGATGGCCAGGTTCGAGTGGACGTATTGTGAATTTAAGGTCGTAAGCAAAATCTTCATTAAGCTCTCCTAAATTAAGCTCTCCTAAAGTCTTCTGAAGTATTCTTCTTTTATAAGGCTTTTATCTTTCATGCAGCGCTTGAGCGCATCTATCATTCTGTCGTTGTCGTATGGAAGGTCTCCCTTTAAAGACACGTAGTTGGAAGCGTGGTTTGATCTGAAGACGCACTTCTTTTCCGGCCTTGCATAGTCAAGCATTATGGCGGCCTCCTGAAGGACTTCTTCAGGTCCCAGAAGCTTGAATCTGCCTTCTTTCCAGTCCTTGTAAAGCGGCGCTATGGGATCCAGCATCAGAGTCAGAAAGCTCACGTATGAAGCGTTCATCTTTGCTATCATCTTGCCGGATTCCACCGCGTGTTCCTCCATGAGCTCAGGTCCGCCGAGACCTGAAATGAAGGTGACGGAAGTCTGGATGCCGTTGTCCTCCAGTTTGCGCACTCCGTCTATTAGCTGCTCCGGCGTCTCGCCCTTATTGACCATCTCCAGCACCTTAGCGGATCCGGACTCTGCGCCCAGATATACCATGGTAAGACCATGCTCACGGAGTTCTTTCAGCTCCTCGTCGGTCTTTCTCAAAGCGTCCGTTGCCCGGCCGTAGGAAGTCACCCTCTCGCATTCAGGAAAGAGTTCCCTGATGCGGTCCAGTATGGTCAGGAGCTTGGAGTTCTTCAGGCAGAGAGCGTCTCCGTCGCAAAGGAATATCCTCCCTACTCTCCTGTAGGCCTTCCTTGCCCAGTCCAGGTCTTCCAGCACGTCCTCCATGGGGCGGAGCCTGAACTGCTTGGCTTTATACATGTTGCAGAACGTGCACTTGTTGTGGGAGCAGCCCACCGTCACCTGCAGCAAAAGACTGTAGGCTTCGCTGGGCGGTCTGTATATGTCACCGATGTATCTCATAATGCTTCCTTTACAGCAAAAAACTTTCTGGCGAAAGTTTTTTGCATGAATTGATATAGATTACATTCTTTCAGGGGCTTCCATTCCCAGAAGTCTCAGGCCGTTCCTGATGGCTGTCTTGGCGGCTACAACGAGGGCCAGCTTAGCCTTTCTCTCGTCCTTGTCGTCCGTCAGGATGTGCTCGTCATGATAGAACTTGTTGAATGCCTGAGCCATGTCCACGATGTGACGTGTAAGGATGGAAGGCTCGTATTTCTCACCTGCTTCGATGATAACGTCTCTTAAAGCGTAGATCTCCTTGGCAAGTGTGTATGCTGCTTCTCCTGTGATGTATGAAGGATCGAAGCCTGAAAGGTCGTTGGCATCGTCTCCTGCGTTTCTCAGGATGGAAGCGCATCTTGCATATGTGTACTGTACGTAGGGACCTGTCTCTCCGTTGAAGTCAAGCACCTGCTTCCAGCTGAATACGTAGTCCTTGATCCTGTTGTTTGAAAGTTCGTTGAATACAACTGCGCCGACTCCCACCTGCTTGGCGGTCTCTTCGATGTTGTCTGTGGCAACGCCCTTTTCCCTGATGATCTCGCGGGTCTCTTCGATGGCGCGGTTAAGTACGTCTTCAAGGAATACCACACGTCCTGCTCTGGTGGACATGGTGCCTTCTTCAAGGCTTACAAGTCCGAAGGGAACGTGTACGATGTCCTTTGACCACTCGTATCCCATGAGCTCAAGGATCTTCTTCAGCTGCTGGAAGTGAAGGTTCTGCTGGGAAGCTACGACGTAGATGTTCTTGTAGAAATCATAGGTGGCTTTGCGGTACTTGGCGCAGGCCAGGTCACGGGTGATATAGAGAGTTGAACCGTCTGACTTGAGTATAGGCGCAGGAGTAAGGCCATAAGGCTCCAAATCGACGATTTCAGCGCCGTTTGACTCGACTAAGAGGTTCTTATCCTTTAACTCCTGAACGACGGCAGGCATCTTATCTGAGTAGAAGGATTCGCCTGCGTAGGAATCGTACTCGATGCCCAGCATGTTATATACTCTGGTGAATTCCTTGAGGGATTCATCTCTGAACCACTGCCAGAGTTCTGTCTCTTCCTTGCCGCCCTGTTCCAGCTTGGCGAAGGTCTCTCTTGCCTCATCGTCAAGTGAAGGATCGTTCTCAGCTTCCTCGTGGAACTTGGTGTAGTAGTGAAGGAGGGTCTTGATGGGTTCGCGTCTTACGTCCTCTTCATTTCCCCAGTGGCGGTAAGCCACGATCATCTTTCCGAACTGAGTGCCGTAGTCTCCCAGGTGGTTGATCCTGGTGACCTTGTATCCCATGGCATCCCAGAGAAGGTTGATGGAGTTTCCGATAACGGTGGATCTGATATGTCCGATATGGAAAGGCTTTGCAATGTTAGGTGATGAGAACTCAACGATGACGGGTTTGCCCTCGCCTACGTTGGATCTGCCGTATTCATCGCCCTGTTCCATGACTTCCTCGATGACTTCTTCAACAAACTCTTCTTTGGAAATGAACATGTTCACGTATGCGTTGACCTGTTCCACCTTTTCAAAGATATCGTTGTCAGCGATGGCTTCTGCGATGCCCTTGGCGATGAGCGGAGGTGCCTTTCTCAGTACCTTTGCCAGCCTGAAGCAAGGGAAAGCATAGTCTCCCATCTTGCTGTCCTGAGGTGTCTCGATCATGTTTTTAATCTCATCAAAACTGAGGTCTGCTACCTGTTCGCTGATGAGCTTGGCTATTTCTTCCTTTAAGTTGATCATAATTTTCTCCTTTATCCTTTAATCAAATCACTCTTTATATGGAAAGATGATTTGGAAAGTCATCTCCGTATTTGAAATATGAGATCATCTCGTCTGTGAGAGATACTCCCATAAAGTCGTCCTTTACTTCATCTCTTGTGAGCCATACGGCTTCCGCCACTTCGTTGGTGTCCTGGACCGCTATCTCATCTGAACCTTCTATGTCGCAGATAACTCCGATCAAAAGGTTTGATGCGAAGCCCCAGGGCTGGGATTTATAGTAGCGTATGTCAGCGGCTTTAAGGCCGGATTCCTCCATGACTTCTCGTCGCACCGTATCCTCGATGGTCTCGCCCACTTCACAGAAGCCTGCGATCAGGGCTGTACCGGCGTAGCCGTCTTCCTCCCTGCCTCTGTACCTGATCATCAGAAGCTTGTCATCGTGAACGACAGCTATGATAACTGCAGGCAGCACTCTGGGGAATACCATGTATCCGCAGGAACTGCACCGGCAGGAGCGGATCTTCGGATGTGCCTGCATCGGCGCTCCGCATCGGCCGCAGCGTCGGTTGTCGTTATACCAGGTGGCCAGCTGGAAAGCAGTCTCAGCTCCGAAATATATGTTTTTCGGTAAAGGCTTGTTCTCGAATGAGAATGGCAGGAACTCCATGCCTGTAAAGGAAAAGTCCGGCGTCTTCTCATCGTAATAGATGAAGCTGTAGAATGCAGTATCATCTATGCTGTACAGATACACCAGGCGGCCGCCTTTTTCGGCCATTTTCTCCTCTGCATTCACGTCATCCGGCTCGATCCAGTAATCCTTGAAGAGCACGGCTTCAGGAAGGGACATGACGCCGTTCTCGTCCAGCGCCATCAGAAGTTTCCTTCCTCTGTTTTCATATATGGCTGCCAGATCGCCTTTTTTAGGAGCTGCGGGCTTATATTCATTGGAAAAGACCGCATTGTTTTCCAGTTCCTGAATCATAGTACCACTCCTTTTGTATCAAGGTTCTGTATCAGATCAGTTTCTTCAAAATCAAGTTCCGTCATGACCTTGATGCCTTTTGACTTCAGAAGCTCAGTAAAGACTCCGTCTCCCGGGATCTTCGTGCTGCTGAAGGTCCCGTCGTAGATCACATCAGATCCGCAGGACGGGCTTCTGGCCTTCAGTATGGCTCCTTCGATATCCTCCGGACTTACTTTCTCAAGAACGCCTTCCAGGCATCTCTCGGCGCCTTTATGAAAGGCTTCGGTCACGTCTGCCCCGGACTTGTTTATCACTCTGTCACCCAGTCTCTCGCAGGGCTCCCTGGGAATGGTAAGTCCTCCCAGGACTTCAGGACATACCGGGATGAATTCCTTGTCCTTAAGGAATTCCACCACGGCCTCCGTAAAGTTATTGCCGCCTGAATATTTGACGTTTTCGCCCAAAAGGCACGCGCTGACTATATACATATCATTCCTTGAACTTGACTACGGTGACTCCGTCTCCGCCTTCGTTGTACTTGCCTTTTCTGAAGGAAGCCACGATGGGTGACTTCTTAAAGAGCTGTCTCAGTCCGTTCTGGAGGATGCCCGCTCCTCTTCCGTGGATAACGGTGCATTCCTTCAGTCCGCCTGCATAGCAATCGTCCAGATATTTCAAAACGATCTCCTCGGCGTCGTCCAGATTCTTTCCCACCACGTTCACGCTGGAGCTGACGGTCATGGCCTTGGTCCTGAAGATCTCTCCGCCCTTGCTTCCTGTACGTCTCTCGTACTTGCTCTTCTTGGGCTGGTTTACTCCTTCAGGTCCTCCCTGTATAAGCATCAGATCCTTGATGTTCACGTAGATCTTCATGACGCCTACCTGGACCTGCATGTCTCCCTTTTCATCGGGTGGCGAAAGGATCTCGCCGGTCTGGTCCAGAGTGAGCACTTTCACTCTGTCTCCGACTTTGATGTCCTCGGCAGCCACAGGATTGTCGTTTACCTCCTTCATGATGCCGATGGAGTATTTATCCTGGGATTCCTTGAGACGGCGCTTGTTCTTTTCAAGGCGCTTGGTCCTCTCTCCCAGGCTTTCTATCTTGGAAAGCTGCTTCAGTTCCTCCTGAACTTCAGCTGCGGTATCCTTAGCATCCCTGATGATGTCCCTGGCTTCTTCCTTTGCCTTGTCCAGGACTTCCTTCTCGTGTTTGTCCAGAAGTTTCAGCCTTCTTTCAAGAGCTTCTTCCTTCTTCTTCATCTCCAGAAGGATCCTGTCGGCCTCCATCTTCTCCGCTTCGGCCTGTTTCTTATCGTTTTCGATGGAAGAGATGACTTCCTCGAACTCCATGTCGCCCCGCTCTATGAGCTGGTTGGCGCGGTGGATTATGTGCGGATCGAGGCCCAGTTTGCCGGAGATCTCAAAGGCATTGGACTTGCCGGGTATGCCGATGTTCAGTCTATATGTAGGGCTCAGAGTCTCCACGTCGAATTCCATGGAGGCATTCTGAACGCCTTCTTTTTCTATTGCAAATTTCTTGAGCTCGTTGTAGTGGGTGGTGGCCACCACGCAGGCCTCGTTGGCCTTCAGCGTCTCCAGGATGGCTATGGCCAGCGCCGCACCTTCCGTGGGGTCCGTGCCTGCTCCCAGCTCGTCCAGAAGCACCAGCGAACCGTAGCCCGCCTTTCCAATGAATTCCACCGTGTTCTTCATGTGGGAACTGAAGGTGGAAAGGCTCTGCTCTATGGACTGCTCGTCACCGATATCGCAGAATATCTCTTTGTATACCGGTACGCGGCTGGATGAAGCTGCGGGTATGTGCAGTCCAGTCATGGCCATCATGGAAAGCAGACCTATGGTCTTCAGTGTGACGGTCTTTCCTCCGGTGTTGGGACCGGTTATCACCAGTGTCCTGAAGTCCTTTCCCAGTTTCACGTTGATAGGCACTACTTTCTTAGGGTCTATCAGTGGATGTCTGGCCTGTCTGAGTTCCAGATAATAGCCTTCGTCCATCTGAGGCTCTTCGGCCTTCATCTTAACCGACAGCCTTCCCTTTGCAAAGATGATGTCCAGGTCCACCAGGATCCTCTGGTTGTTCAGAAGTTCGTGGAAATGTTCCGCGACGCTGTCGCTTAAGTCCTGAAGGATCTTCTCTATCTCGGCCATCTCCATGAGTTCCAGTTCTCTCAGGCGGTTGTTGGCTTCAACTATGGCCTGAGGCTCGATGAAGAGCGTTGAACCGGAGCCCGACTGATCGTGGACGATTCCTGCGATCTTCTGTCTGTGCTCCGCCTTTACAGGCACTACGTACCTGCCGCCTCTCATGGTGACTATGGCATCCTGAAGGTAGGTCCTGTTGGTCTGGGAATTCACGATGTTGTTCAGCTTAGCTCTAATGGCATCGTTTTCCCTTCCAATATCGCGCCTGATCCTGGCCAGCTCCGGCGATGCGGAATCCGCCATTTCATCTTCGGAAAGGATGCTTCTGTCTATCCTGTCACGGAGTTTCGGGAAGGTCTCCAGGACTTCCGCTTTTCCGTGAATTACAGATAAATGTGGCAGATCCTTGTTAAGGAAACTAACCACATTCTCAGTTATCTTCATGTTATATAGGATCATCAGAAGCTGCTTCATCGTAAGGGCTCCGCCCTTTCTGACACGGTAGAGCAAAGGCTCCGTATCATAAAGTTCGCCAATAGGCAGCGTTCCCTTCTTCACAATGACTTCTGCAGCTTCCGTGGTCTCAGAGAGGAGATCCCTTATGAGAAGGATATCTCCTCTGGGTGAGAACCTTGCGATCCGTTCCTTTGCCATCTGAGAGCCAGCTTCGTTGGAAAGCATTTCGATTATTTTGTTGTATTCCAGAATGCTTATCGCTCTCTTGTTCATGGCTTCTCCGTTTTTTAATATCAGCGTTTAAGTTTGCTGAGTTCATCCTTAAGCTGGATGTTTTCCATCTGAAGGTCGAAATATGCGGATTCGAATTCCTTTACCTTGCCCTCGAGCTTGGCTGCATATTCTTCGATCTCTTTCTTGTTTTCGTCAGCCTTGGAAGCGCCTTCCTTGTACTGAATGAAATTCTGCTTTGCTTCATCCCAAAGCTTCATATAGTGCTGGGCGTCGTTTTCAAGCTGTTCCTTTTCCTGTCTGAGTCCGTCCAGTTCTTCTCTCATGCTGAATACTTCGTCCGCCATGTTCACGCATGCCAGTGTAGCCAGTGCGCCGGCTTTGTTGCTGGCTGTAAATTTGGATATCTCTCTCATTTTTTCGTCAACATAGGCAGCAATCTCCTGAATGGTCTCAGGATCTCTTTCTCCGCTGATAGTGTACTCCTGTCCGTAGATTCTTACTGTTACCTTATTGTCTTCCATGGTTTCCTCCAAATGATCGTAAGGATAAAATGCGGGAAATAACTTATATCTCTCTGAGAACTGCGTTCAGTTTTGTTGCAAGATCGCTCAGTACTTTGTCATGCACCTTGACGACTTCATCATCTGTAAGAGTTCTGTCGTCATGTCTGTATGTCAGGGTGAATGCCAGGCTCTTCTTTCCCGGCGGGATAGGGATTCCTCTGTAGATATCGAAGAGCTTCACGTCTCTCAGTATCTCGTCTGCGGATTCCCTGATAACTTCCTCTATCTGTCCTACCTGTACGGACTCGTCCACCAGGAGGGCGATGTCTCTCGTCATGGAAGGATACTTAGGCAGAGGCTTGAATGCCTTTGTCATGTCTGCCAGTTCCATTACGTTCTGAAGAGCAAGCTCTGCGGCATAGGCCTTGGTTCCGATACCGTACTTCTCAGTAACGGCGGGATGAACTTCGCCCATGATTCCCAGTTCGACTTCTTCCTCCATGGGGCCGTTTTCCAGCTGAGCCATGTGCTTGGCAACGATACGCGCGCATCTTCCGGGATGGTAGATACCGTATTCGCTTTCGGAAACGAACTTAAGATCTCTGATACCCAGCTTGTAAAGCATCTCTGTAATAACGCCCTTCAGTTCAAAGAAGTCTGCACCCTCACCGTACATTCCGAAGGATACGTCGTATGCTTCATAAGGAAGTCCTTTTTCTTCGATGAAGTTGGCAACGAAGGTGTTACCGATCTCGAAAGCCTTCATCGAAGGAAGATTTCTGGAGTAGTTCCTTCCCATTACCTCCAGCATCTGAGGAGTAAGGATGGTCCTCATGACTGAGGTGTCCTCTCCAAGAGGATTGAGGATCTGTACGAAAGCTCTTTCCCAGGAATCCTCGGCGATCCTTACGTTATCGATGCTCTTGGGGCTTACGAATGAGTAAGTCTGGATCTCGTTGAGTCCCATGGAGCAAAGTGCTTCTCTTACCGCATCTCTGATATCTCTTGAATATGACTGGGATGCCTCGTTGTTTCCCTTGGGAATGGTAACGGGGAGTTCGTCATATCCGTAAAGTCTGGCGACTTCTTCCACGATATCCTCTTCGATCTCGATGTCCTGTCTTACTGTGGGAGCGGTGACGTACATGTCGTCTCCTTCGCCTTCCACCTTCATTTCCAGGGATTCGAGATAGGATACCATCTGCTCTCTTGTGAGCTCGATGCCGAGGACTTTGTTGATCCTTGATACTCTTGCGTGTACCGGCTTAGCCTCTTCAGGTGCCGGATAGATGTCTATCTTGCCGCCTACTACCTTACCTGCTCCGATGAGTTCCACCAGATAGCAGAATCTGTCTGCTGCAGCTTCTGTGAGGTTGGGGTCGATGCCCTTCTCGTATCTTCCGGAAGCCTCGGTCCTTAAGGTAAGCCTCTTGGATGTGGTCCTTACGGAGTTTGAATAGAAGTTGGCGCTTTCCAGAATGACCGTATCTGTGTTTTCGGTTATCTCGGAATCCAGTCCGCCCATTACGCCGGCGATGCCGATGGGCTTCTCTGCGTCGTTGATCATGAGCATTCTGTCGTCCAGAGTTCTTTCCGTTCCGTCAAGGGTAACGAACTTCTCTCCGTCCTTGGCCACGTCAACGATTATCTTTCTGCCTGCTACGGTGTTGATGTCGAATGCATGCATCGGCTGACCGTATTCAAGCATTACGAAGTTGGTGATGTCTACGATGTTATTGATGGGACGCATACCTGCGTGGATCAGTCTTCTCTGGAGCCACCAGGGTGAATCTTCGATCTTTACGTCCTTTACTATCCTTGCGATATATCTCTTGCAAGCGTCGTTTCTTACCTCTACTGAGATATAGTCGGAAGCCTGTCCCTCTTCATTCCTGCAGACTGTCTCGGGGTATCTGAGTTTGGTACCGAAGGTAGCTGCGGCCTCTCTGGCCATTCCTATCATGGAAAGGCAGTCGGGACGGTTAGGCGTGATCTCAAAGTCGATGATGGCATCGCTGAGCTCCATGGCTTCTGCGATATCCATGCCAAGCTTCTTTTCAAGCTCTGCATCGTTCTTACGGTCGATATTGAGGATCCAGATGCCGTCTCTCTGATCGATGGGAACCACCTTGTCATCAAAGCCCAGTTCTCCGAAAGAGCAAAGCATTCCGTAGGAAGCTACTCCTCTCAGCTGGCCGGAAGTGATGGAAACTCCGCCTTCCTGCTTCGGCTGTCCGTGAAGAGGACCCGGAATATGTGATTCGTGAAGAGCTACAGGTACGTAAGCTCCTTCGAATACGTTAGGCGCTCCGGTGACGATCTGAAGAAGGCCTGTCTCTGCATCCTTTCCTTCAGCTTCCTTATCGCCGATATTCAGGCAGCATACCACCAGCTTATCAGCGGCGGGATGTTTTTCGATCTTTTCGATCCTGCCTACTACTACGTTTGTTATTCCTTCACCGGCCATCTCCATGGTCTCGAGATTTGAGCCGGACATTATCATGCGGTCGCAAAATGTTTCAGGCGAAACCTGCACGTCTGTATAATCCTTGAGCCACTCAAGTGAAACTATCATTTATGCTGTCTCCTTTATTATTTGAACTGTTCTATGAAACGCATGTCGTTTTCATAGAGAAGTCTGATATCGTCGATTCCGTATTTGAGCATGGCTACACGCTCAACGCCCATACCGAAAGCGAAACCGGTGTACTTTTCGGTATCGATGCCGCCTACCTTGAGAACGGAGGGATGTACCATTCCGCAGCCCAGGATCTCGATCCAGCCGGATCCTTTGCATACTCTGCATCCCTTACCTCCGCACTTGAAGCAGGACACGTCCATTTCAGCTGAAGGTTCAGTGAAAGGGAAATGATGAGGTCTGAACTTGGTTCTGGTCTCCTCACCGAACATCTGCTTTGCAAAGCTGTCAAGAACGCCCTTCAGGTCGGCCATTGTGATGCCCTCATCAACTACAAGTCCCTCAACCTGGTGGAACATGGGTGAATGGGTGGCGTCAGGAGTGTCGCATCTGAAACATCTTCCCGGAGCGAATACTCTGATGGGAGGTTTCTGTGCCTTGAGAGTCCTTACCTGTACCGGTGAGGTCTGTGTCCTGAGAAGGACGTCATCGTTTATGTAGAAGGTATCGGTCCAGTCCCTTGCAGGATGGTTGGGTCCGGCGTTGAGAGCGTCGAAGTTGTTGTACACAGTCTCAACTTCAGGTCCCTCTGTAAGGGTGAATCCCATGGACTTGAATACCTTTGAGATCTCTTCTATCGTGATGGTTACCGGGTGCTTGGTTCCCAGCTTGTGAGCCTTGCCGGGTTCTGTAACGTCGATCTTCTCTGCCTTGAACTTAGCTTCCTGAGCCTTTTCCTTAAGCTGCTCAAAAGTCTTGTTCAGCATGGCTTCGATCTCGCCCTTGGCCTTGTTGGCCTGCATGCCCAGTTCTTTTCTTTCTTCAGGAGTAAGGCTTCCCATGGATTTAAGGATGCCTGTAAGCTGGCCCTTCTTGCCCAGCATCTTGACTCTTACGTCTTCTGCGTCCTGAATACATTCTGCTTCCTGAAGCCTTTTTCTGGCCTCATCAAGGATTTGCTGCAATGCTTCTTTCATTATCGTCTTCTGATCCTTTCGTACATCAAGATCCCTGCGGCCACGGCAGCGTTTAAGCTTTCCGTGTTTCCCGCCATGGGGATCATTATTTTCTCATCTGCTCTCATCATGAGTTCAGGCGATATGCCGTTTCCCTCATTCCCTATGATTATCGCTGCATCTTTTTCAAGATCGCAGTCGTAATATGCTTTTTCTGCATCCATAGCCGTGGCTATGAGCCTCTTCCCCGCTGAATGTACCAGCTCGGCCAGTTCCTCCGCGTCTTCCACAAAGACCATGGGCAGCCTGAATAGCGATCCTGTGGCCGATCTTACCACCTTAGACCCATAGGGATCCGCGGTACCTTTCATGAACACCGCCATCTCATATCCCGCCGCATCAGCAGTCCTCAGGATGGTGCCGATGTTTCCCGGATCCTGGAGCCTGTCCAGGACCACGTAGTTTCCGCCGGGCCTTCCATTCAGGGATACATTCTGTCTTTTTCTGACTACGGTCACTATGCCCTGGGAAGTTTCGGTATCCTTGAGTTCATCGAAGAGCTTATTGGAAAGGACAAAGGTCTTTCTGTCCAGCCCGGGACCTTCTTCAATGATACCGGCTTCCTCATCGGTCATTTCAGGCCTCACAAAGACCGCCTCCACGTCTATCTCTTCCTTAAGAGCTTCTTTGAGGAGGTTAGGTCCTTCTATGAGATATTCACCGTTTCTGTCGCGGTATTTTTTCGTTTTCAGACTGAGAGCGTGTCTGAAAATCTTGTTGTCTTTAGATGTTATTTCTCTCAATTTAAGATCATTAAGGGGAAGTCTTTATAACACCAAAAGCCGGCAGAGCCGGCTTGGTAATCTTTATAAGAAACTGGGGATCACGAAGTCGGAATCTTCGTCGCCGGAGTCCTTCTGCCTTTCAAGAAGTTCCTGAAGTGTTGTCTCGGTTCCGCTGATTCCTTCAACGTTTCCGTAGACGTTTGTCTTCATTTCTTCAGGAAGTTTGGCGTCATCTCTTCCGAGTCCGGTGGTCTTCGGCTTGGGTGCTTCAACTACCGGTGCCTGAGGCTGAACTACAACTTCTTCTTCCTCTTCTTCCTCATATTCTTCATCATCTTCAAAGCCTGTGGCTATTACTGTTACCTTGACCTCATCCTTCATGGCATCGTCAATGGCAGCTCCGAAGATGAGGATACAATCTTCGCTGGCTCTGTTCTGAACTTCGCTTGCGATCTCGTTGATCTCCATCATTCCGATGTCGTATCCGCCTACTACGTAGAGCAGGATAGCCTTAGCTCCGTCGATGGTGGTCTCCAGAAGCGGGCTCTCGATGGCTCCCTTGACAGCGTCTGCTGCTCTGGTCTCGCCGAATCCGTGGCCAACGCCCATGTGAGCAACTCCTCTGTCGGTCATGACTGAACGAACGTCCGCAAAGTCAACGTTGATCATGGCGTCGTCTCTGATGAGATCTGCGATACCCTGAACGCCCTGACGGAGAACGTCATCGGACATCTTGAATGCTTCGAGCATTGAAGTTGTCTTAGCGCTGTTCTCGATGAGCTTGTCGTTAGGAATGACTACGAGAGCGTCTACATATTCTTTAAGATACTCGATTCCGAGTTCTGCCTGTTTTCTTCTCTTAGGTCCTTCAAAGGTGAAGGGCTTGGTAACTACTCCGACAGTCAGGATACCCATTGCCTTGGAGGCCTTGGCAATTACAGGAGCAGCTCCTGTACCTGTGCCGCCGCCCATTCCGGCAGTGATGAAAGCCATATCGGCATCTTCAAGATGGCTTACGATATCCTCGATGGATTCCTCTGCTGCCATCATGCCGATCTCAGGATTGGCACCTGCACCGAGTCCTCTTGTGAGTTTCTCTCCGATCTGGACCTTAGTGTCCGCGTTGCATCTGGAGAGAGCCTGATTATCTGTATTTACTGCAATGTAATCGATTCCTCTGAGCTCGGCTTCTACCATCTGGTTAACAGCATTGCATCCGCCGCCGCCGATTCCGACTACTTTGATAACAGCCCCTTTTTTATCATTGGTGTCAAACTGTAGCATGAATTATACCTCCATAATGTTAATAAACATACTTGAGATTATGATAGCACATCTGCAGTGCTTTTGCACTATTTTTTTTATTAAAATATTAAAAAAACGGCGCTATTTGCGATCTTTTCGCATCTGGCGCCGCGGTTTTTCTGTTCTGATCCTTAATGTTCAACTTCAGGCGTGTATGATACGTAGTTGTCTCCGGTAACTTTGATGGTACCTCTTTCTATTCCCTGGTTGAAAAGTTCCTGCACTACCAGCTGGATATCGTTGTTCTCTAAGGCGAAAATGATGTTGTCGGGCACGCCTCTCACCATAAGGTTATCCAGCACGTAAGCCTTTGCTTCAGCCTGGGAGATGGTGATGGATTTGAAGTACATGTTGTTAGCCTTCATGCTGTTTATTATGTCCATGCACTGTCTCATCAGGACGTCTTCGTCCACCTTGATGGTCTCTCCCAGCGTCATGCCGGAGATGTTCAGTCCCCTGAGCACCGTGACCTTAGGATCGATGGTGGTCTTTCTGAGGACCGTCCCCTCTTCATCGATGACCACAAAACTGTCGCCGTATACGATGGCTGCAGTCTGGACTCTTTCAGTGATGCTGATGGTCACGGTGGAAGGAAGCTTTCTCCTGACGCTGACCCTTGCCATGTAAGGGTCCTTCGCGAGTCTGTCCCTGATGTCTCCGCAGTCCACTCCGGTGAAGATGTTCACTCCCAGAGCGCAGTTACCCATGTTGGCGATCTCCTGGTCGGAGTAATAATGGTTTCCGGTGACCTCGTATTTACTCACGTCAAAAGCAGGCGCCTTAAGCGCAAAGATCACCATCAGCGCTATTACCACCAGAACAGCCAGAACAGTTCTGAGTCTGACTTTTCTCATATGCTGTTTTATTTGGCGTTTGTTGCTTTCCATAGATCCTTTACAGTTTCCTCGTAAATGATATCCGCCGCCGATCCGGCAGCCAGTTCATGTGCCTTGCAGCCCATCTCTTTCAGTCTTTCAGGATCGTTCCTGAGTTCTCTGATGAGACCGATGAACTTATCCACGTCTATGTCTTTTTCTTCTATCAGTATGGCTCCGCCCTCATCAGCAACGGCTTTTGCGTTGAAATACTGATGATTTCCGGTGACGTTTGGCGAAGGGATGAGCACTGAAGCCCTGCCGGAGACCAGTATCTCCGCCACGGACAGCGCCCCTGCTCTGGATATTATCAGGTCGCTTGCGGCTATGACGGTATCCATATCGTCGATGTAATTTCTGATCCTGACGTTTTCCTTAAGTTCTATGCCTTTGGAATCCAGCTCAGCCATCACGTCATCAAAGAACCTTCTGCCGGTACCGAAGACCAGCTGCTGGCCCTCTTTTCCGTTCATCTCTTCCACGAGACCCATGGCCAGCTTGTTTATGGGCCCTGCTCCCAGGGATCCTCCGAAGGAGAAGACCACGAAGTCGTCTTCGCTATAGCCCAGCTTCTTTCTGGCCTCTGCTTTATCCGCCTTAAAGAAGGAACTTCTCACGGGATTACCGGTGACCACCAGTTTATCCTTGGAATTAAAGTACTCTCCGCCCTCTTTAAAGCCCAGATATATCTTTCTGACGTATCTTTCCAGTCTTCTGTTGGCAAGTCCCGGGAAAGCGTTCTGCTCATGTATGTAGCAAGGTATGCCCAGCCTGTGGCCCGCAAAGATCACAGGGAAGCATACGTATCCGCCTGTTCCTATGATGAGGTCCGGCTTGAATCTCTTAAGGATGCGTCTGCTCTGGATGATACCGTTTCCCACGTGATAAGCAGTGGAAAAGATCTCCTTTGCATTGGATCTGCTGACCCATCTGGTATCGATCTCTTCCAGCCTGTAACCCGCCTTGGGTACGGCGTTCTTTTCGAAGCCGTTCATGTATCCTATGTAAAGGATCTCGCCCTCCGGGTCCATCTCTTTGAATTTGTCAGCTATGGCCAGCGCGGGATAAACGTGTCCTCCCGAGCCGCCTCCTGTAACTACAAGTCTCATCTCTATCTCTGTCTGACAGTTCTCTTTATCATTCTCTGCCTGTCAGCCTCAATGGCTGCCTGGTGTTTTTCTGTTATCTTTTTTATCTGATTCTTTTCGGATTGACGCGTTACGTTCCACAGGATACCCATCAGTCCCATCAAAAGCATCAGAGCGTTTCCTCCATAGCTCACGAAGGGAAGGATAACTCCCGTCGGGGGCATGGATGAAGTTACTACTGCGATGTTGATGCAGACCTGGATGCCTATCATGACGCTGATGCCTGTAGCAAGCATCATTCCGTAATAGTCCATTGCGTTCATCGCCGCTTTGCATCCCCTCCATATCAGGAGGATATATACGAACATCAGTAGGATGAGGCCTATGAAGCCCACCTCCTCGCCGATTATGGCGGTGATGAAGTCGTTCTGTGGTTCAGGGAGATACAGGTATTTCTGTACGCTGTTTCCAAGGCCCTGTCCGGTAAAGCCGCCTGTGCCCAGGGCGAGCAAAGACTGCACAGCCTGGAAGCCGTTTCCCAGGGAATCCGCAAAAGGATCAAGGAAGCTCAGGAATCTGTCGTGTCTGTACTCCGATGAGAAGATCAGCGCAACGCCTCCTGCAAAACCAAGTCCTGCCAAAAGCAGCAGCTGCCACAGCTTGGCTCCTGCCACCAGCATCAGACCTCCCGCGATGAACACTACCGTAGCGGCGGTGGACATGTTGGGCTGCTTGAGGATGAGACCGGCATAGATACCTGTCGCTATTACAACGCCTGCCAGGCCTCCCACCTTTCTCAGCATTCCCGGGTTTTTAGAAAGGATGCCCGACAGATAGAATATCAGGGTTATCTTGGCGATCTCTCCGGGCATGATGGTTATGGGTCCCACGCCTATCCAGCGGGTAGCACCGTTTATGTTGACGCCCAGTCCGGGGATGAACAGGGCTACCAGCAGTCCGAGGCCCGCCACGTAGAATATGGGCGTGAAGTTGATCCAGAAATGATAGTCTATCCTCGAGAGTATCACCATAGCCACAAGACCCATGGCAAACCAGAGCAGCTGTCTTTTAAGATATGCATAAGGGCTGCCGCTCTCGTTTATGGATACGTAGTAGCTCGCTGAGAATACCATGATGATACCGAAGATGCAAAGTATCAGTACCAGAAGGACTATGCCCAGATCTCCGCTGCTATTGCTCTTTATTAAGTTTACAACGTCGGGTTTCTTCTTGTCCATTTATTATAGTTCGTTTACCAGGTCTTTGAAATGTTTTCCTCTTACTTCAAAGTTCGGATACATGTCCCAGGATGCGCAGGCGGGTGAAAGAAGGACCTTGTCCCCTGCCACAGCCATTTCGTGGGCGCGCTTCACGCATTCGCCGAGATCCGAGTGCTCGGAATATGACGTATATCCCGCCTTATCCAGAGCTTCTTTTATCATTCCCCTGTCCCTTCCGAACAGAAGAACGTGCTTCACCGGTCCATGGAGTTCCTTGGCCATTTCCGTGAAGTCCTGGCTCTTGGCGTCTCCGCCGGCAATGAGTATTATATTTTCTTTAAGGGCGCGGATGGCTATCAGCGTAGCGTCGGTGTTGGTGCCCTTTGAATCGTTATAGTAGGATACGCAGCTTAAGTCCTTGACGAACTCAAGTCTGTGCTCAACTCCTCCGAAGGCCTTGAGCGTATTAATGATGGTCTCCGTGTCTATGCCTGCAAAGAAGCAGATGGCAGCGGCGGCCAATGCGTTTTCCACGTTGTGGTCTCCGGGGATCCTCAGTTCATCCCTGTGGATCAGATCGAAGATCCTGCCCTCTTCATCTTTTATCACAAGGCGGTCATCCTTCAGGAAGGCGCCTACTTCAGGTTCGGTCTTCCTGCTGAAGCCCACCAGGGTGCCTTTGAATTCTTTGTCCACGTCATAGAGGCAAAGCTTCATCAGCACAGGGTCGTCTATGTTCATCACCAGGTAATCTCCTGCCTTCTGGTTCTCCCAGATGGCAGCCTTTGCAGCTCCGTAGAGCTCCATGGTATGATGTCTGTTCAGATGGTCCGGCGTGAGGTTCAGTATGGCGCTCACCCTGGGTCTGAACTGTGATACAGTCTGGAGCTGGAAGCTGGATACTTCTGTGATCATCCAGTCCTCAGGCTTGGAATTCGTCGCCACGCTTATTACAGGCAGTCCGATGTTTCCCACAACGTTGGTGGTGCGTCCGGAGGCTCTGAATATCTCACCTACCAACGTAGTGGTAGTGGTCTTACCGTTGGTTCCGGTGATTCCCACAAAGATACCCTTTGCCAGCCTGTAGGCCAGTTCCAGTTCTCCCACGATCTCGCAGCCCTGTTCCATGGCTTTGATCACGAAGGTGCTTTCAGGATCGACCCCGGGGCTCAGTACCATCATGTCGTAGGAACTGAAGTCATCGGGCATATCTCCGTAATATTCTTTAATGCCGTGCTCACGGCAGAATTCTCTTACTTCGGGTTCGGCCTTGTCAGCATCTTTTGAATCCTGAACGGCCAGTTCATATCCCAGATCTTTCAGGGCATACATGGCGCATTTGCCGCTTCTGCCCATTCCGATAATAATTGCTTTCATTTAGATCACTCCTTAAATGACTGAGAGCAGGAAAGCTATGATGCAGAACACCAGAGTGATGGTGGCGAAAAGTCTTACCACCTTGGTCTCATGCATTCCTCCCAGTTCAAAATGATGATGAAGCGGAGCCATTCTGAAGATCCTCTTTCCTCCGGTCTTCTTGAAATACGTTACCTGGATGATAACGCTGAGGGCTTCCATAACGTAGATCAGTCCTGCGATCGCCAGGATGATCTCAAGCTTCATCATTATGGCTGCAGCCGCAAGTCCGCCGCCCAGTGCCATGGAGCCGGTATCGCCCATGAATATCTTTGCGGGATGGTGGTTGTAGACCAGGAATCCCAGGCAGGCTCCGAGGATGCCTGCATAGAAGAGCGGATAATCAGCAAAGCCTGCGTTGTATCCCACCAGAGCCATCAGGAAAGTCACAAGCGCTGTGACCGAGGAAGCAAGTCCGTCCAGTCCGTCGGTAAGGTTGACTGAGTTGGAAAATGCTATCATTACGAACATTACCCAGGGAATGTAAAGTATTCCGATATTCAGGTAGTGATCCCAGATGGGGATCCACACTGAGGAATGAACAGCATTCCCTGCCGTCATTCCGTCCGTAAGAGTTCCGCTGGTGAAATATGCGAAGATGGCAAAGGCCAGAGAGAATCCGAACTGAAGTATGATCTTCTGTCTGGGGCTTATGCCTGCATTGTTCTTTTTTATGGCTTTTTCGTAATCGTCAATGAATCCAATGACGCCGAAGAGCACCATGGTGATGCATACCACAAGTATCCTTATGGAAAATACACCGAAGATGGCAGATATGATCAGCGCCGCCAGCACTGAAGCCGCTGTGATGGCAAGGCCTCCCATGGAAGGCGTGCCGGTCTTGGAAAGATGAGCCTGAGGCCCCTCTTCTCTTACAAACTGCTTGAACTGATGCTTTTGTAAGAACGGGATCAGTCTTCCGGTGGCTGCCACCGAGATCACGAAGCCCGCTATAACTGCGCAGATAACCGCTAAATACGTCGGCATGATAACTCCTTACTCCATTATTTATTATCAATAATACGGTTGACTATTTTTTCAAGGGCCATGGCTCTCGATGCCTTCACCAGAATGCAGTCTCCCTCGTGAATGTGATCAAGGATGCCTTCGATCACCATCTCTTTGTTTGGGAAGTGCTCTGCCGCCTTGCCCGTCTCCTCATCTATGACGATGAGAGGAACTCCTCCCTCAGGCGTTGCGATCCTGATCTTATGTCCTTCAACTGCCGCTTCGTTTGCCCAGCCCTTGTAGGTGGCATATGATTTCTCACCGATGGCAAGCAGCACATCCACACCCATCTTATAGGCGTAGGCTCCTACTTCGCCGTGTCCTCTGTTGGATTCAAAACCAAGTTCTCCCATGTCCCCGGTGATGGCTATATGTCTTCCGCCCTCGGGAACAGGTGTGGCCATGAGAGTCTTGATGGCGCTCTTCATGGAATCGGGTGCGGCATTGTATGTGTCGTCTATGATTATGATGCCGTCTTTCTCGATGACGTTCAGCCTGTTGGCTGTGAGTTCCGTCATGGAGAATCCTGCTGCCGCCTCCTGCATGGTCATGCCATTCAGGCAGCCTACGGCAATTGCAAGCCCTGCATTGATCGCGTTGTGAGCTCCGGGTACCGGAAGCTCCACGTGGCAGGTCTCGCCGTCGTGTTCAATATCAAAACCGATGCCGGAAATGCCTTTGTCTTCTACGTTCTTCACGATGAAGTCGCAGTCTTCGCTGCTGCCTACTCTCACAAGTCTGCCTTTGATGCCTCTAGCCTTCATGTCCACGGTGGCAAGCATGTCGTTATCGTCGTTTATTACCAGAACAGAATCGTCGTTGAAGTTCTTAGTGATCTCCAGCTTGGTGTTCAGTATGCCTTCTCTGCCCTCTTCAGGGAAATTCTCCAGATGGGAGATGCCCACGTTGGTAATGACGGCTATCTCCGGTTCGGCTATATCAGCAAGGATCGCGATGGATCCTTTGTAATCCATTCCCATCTCAATAACTGCAGCCTCTGTATCGGCAGGAAAGCTGGTTATGGAAAGCGGGAGCCCCGTCTCGCTGTTATAGTTCTTTATGGACCTGGCTGTCTTGTATTTGCCGCTGAGCACGTAGTAAAGGAAGTCTCTGGTAGAGGTCTTTCCTACCGATCCGGTGACTCCGACCTTCGTCTTAAGGCCCAGAGTCCCCAGATAGTATGTGCCAAGAGTCTGAAGAGCCTTCATGGTATCTTCCACCATGATGAGAGTCACTCCGTCTCTTTCTGCGTACTTTGAAGCTTTCTCCTCGTCGGAAACGACCGCCATCCTGCATCCGGAGCTGAAAACCTGCTCCAGGAAGTTGTGTCCGTCGTTTTTCTCGCCCTTCATGGCAAAGAACACGTCTCCCTTTCCGGCTTCTCTGGAATCGATCACGGCTCTCGTGACCGTCTCGTCTTCTCTTCCTGCATATATAGCGCCGTTAACGGCGTTTTTCAGCTCACCGGCTGTCATGTTTCTCATTAAAGTTCTCACTTTCTGTACAGATAAACTGTGGTGCCCGTTCCCACGACAGTTCCCGCCTTAGGGTACTGATCCTGAACAAGCCATTTGCCATCGCCCTTTTCGCCGTCTGCGATGGCTACCTTCAGGCCTGCGCTCTTCAGCGTCTTGGCCGCTGTGCTGTATTCATAATCCCTTACGTCCGGGATGCTGACCTGAGTGCTTGATGTGGTACCGTCGTCCACGCCGATCTCCGGGCTCAGGGACATATATCTAAGAACGTTCTCAAGTATGTTCTTTGCTGCAGGAGCAGCGACTACGGAACCGTAGGTCTCTCCTCTCGGTGAGTCAACTACTACGAGAAGCGTTACCTTAGGATCATCTATCGGCGCGATGCAGATGAAGGAGCTGTAGTAGTCATACAGTGAATATCCGCCGGCTTCCGCCTTTTCGGCAGTACCGGTCTTTCCTCCGATCCTGAAGCCGTCCATCTTAGCGGTGCCGCCGCCTCCTTCCGATACCTCAGCTTCCATTATATCACGCATTTCGGCTGCTGTTTCAGGAGAGATTACTTTTCTTACTACTTCGGTGTCTATCTTCTTTACCACCTTGCCCTTTGAATCCGTCAGAGCCCTTACGTAATGAGGACGGACAAGGTCTCCGCCGTTGGCTATGGAGCTTATGGCAGTTACCAGCTGGATGGGAGTTATGGAAATACCCTGTCCGAAGCCCATGGTGGCCAGCTCTACAGGTCCTACGTAGGACTGGAGCAAAGCACCTGCTTCACCGGGATAATCAACTCCCGTCAGTCCTCCGAATCCGAAGTCGTTGATATATTGCATGAATCTCGTAGCTCCCAGTCTGGCAGCAACTTCTGCCAGCGCAGGGTTGCAGGAGTTTCCGATTGCCTGCTTGATGGTCTGCGAACCGTGGGCTCCTGAATACCAGCAGCTCAGTGTATAGTCTTCAACTCTGAAGGAGTGGTCGCAGTAGAAGGTGTCCGTGAGGCTTATAGCGCCTTCATCAAGGGCTGACGTTGCCGTTATCAGCTTGAAGGTGGAACCCGGTTCGTATGTGTCGGACACGATGGGGTTTCTCCACATTGCGGAAAGATATGCGGTCTGATCCTCATCTGACATGTTCTCATATGCCTGATAATCTTCACTGCTGAGTCCCTGAGGCTCAAAAGGATCGTTGGGATCGAATCCCGGATAGACCACTGATGCGAGGATCTCGCCGTTGTTGGGATCCATCGCCAGGACCATGACCTTCTTCGGAGTCCACTTTTCGTACGTGGCCTTTGCTTCCTCTTCACAGTAGAACTGAATAGCCTCGTCTATTGTAGTGATTATATTGTAACCGTCCCTGGCTTCGTAATGCCTCTCTGTGCCTTCCACCAGCTCGTTTCCGGATACGTCGGTATTGGTGACCCAGCGTCCGTTTACACCCGAAAGGTATTCGTCATATTCCAGTTCCAGACCTGTTCTTCCTTCGTTATCGTCATTTACGGATCCCAGAAGCTGAGATGCAAAATTTCCAAGAGGATAATATCTCTTGGTAGCCTGTGCCAGCTCTATGCCCGGAAGTCCCAGTTCTCTCACCGCCTGAGCATCTTCTTTGGAAAGATACTTCTTGACGGTAACGATTCCTCCCTCGCCCTTCAGCTGCCTTGCTATGGCTTTTCTCTTTTCCTGAT
>CACYYH010000007.1 GCA_902778565.1 uncultured Eubacteriales bacterium | reverse complement strand
CATCAGCACATATTTTAACCGTTCCTCATCCGTCCATCGTCTGTTCGTTCCTCCTTTAGGTCTTCCCATTTAAACCACCTCCCGAAATGATTTTACCATAAAAAAAGTAGACATGCTTTTTTTCATGTCTACTTTTAGTTTACCAGTTCACCTTTTGGTGGATCTTTTTTTTATGCTAATAGAGAAGTTACGTGATAATTTCCCGTTTTGAGATATTGTCACGTATTTCATAGTCTTGCTTTTAAATATTACGTGACAATCTGCCATATTTTTATTTTAGCACGTAATTCAGGGTCTTATTTCTAGTGAAAAAACGGATTTGACGGATATTACCGTTCTAAATGCTTTGATTTATTCAAATATTATGACTTATTTGACTTGTATAAGACTCAGTATTACGTGCTATTTTTTAAATTTAGATATTTGTCACGTATGTTATCCGGAACGGTAGATATAAATACGTGACAAATAAGAGTTTTTGCAATTTATCACGTAATAATCTGCCGGATATTGTCATCCGGAACATAGGCGGGCACGGCAGCACCAACTCTTTTGACAATGACCGGTTCAGATGGTAAAATCATACTGTAAATATGACTTTTTCAGATCAAATAATGATTTGTCATAACTATTACTAGGAGGGCTGATCTCATGAAAAAAAACAACGTTGTAATAATCGCTCTATTGGTTGTAACTATGGTCGTCTGCCTTATGGGCTGCGGCGGAGGTTCTAAGCAGGATTATTCTCTAACAGGTATCTGGGAATATTCCGATGAAGCGAATGGTATCGGTTCAGTTTATGATTTCAAAGATGACGGTACCGGCACATACACCATGAACGTTGCCGGAAATGAGGTAGTATATGAGATGAAATATGAAGTAAGCGATGGACATCTTCTTATTACCTTTGTAAATAACGATACATTCTCTGAAGATGATGTGTTTGACAGTGAATTCAAATTCAAGGATGAAAACACACTGATAGTCAAGGATTCATTAGGTGATGACCTGACATATATCAGAAAATAAAGGCAAAGAAATGAAACACTATATCATTGTAAAATTTAAAGAAGGAACAGATTACTGCGCTCTGGCTGACCCGGTGCGCAGCATTTTTGAAGAAACGCTTTCTATTCCCGGGATCCATGGCGTGGACATAAGACTTTCCAATTCTGAAAGGGCGAACCGCTATGATATGATGATCATAATGGATATGGATAAGGAGGCCTTGGCTGCGTACGACGTATCGGAGCCTCATCTCAGGTGGAAATCTTTATATGGAAACGTTGTTGAAAAAAAGGCCATATTTGACTGCGACGACTGATATTGACTGTGGATGATGAAGAGACAGGAATTCATTGAAAAACTGGAAGCCTTTTGCTTTCCCAAAACTGAATACGTCATACTTTCCGGAGGCTCGCTTCTTTTAAGAGGTCTGAGAGAAGAGACTGCAGATTTTGACCTCAGCGTGACAGACAAATTGGCAGCGAAGCTGGATCTTGAGAACTGTCCTAAGGATGAGAAGGGCTGTTTCATTCCCTTTGAGGACGTGCAGATGAAAAACGATATGTATCGCAGGTCCTTTGATGTGATCGACGGTTTTCAGTGTGAATCGCTGGAAAGCGTCCTGGCGCTTAAACGAAGGTTGCTCCGTCCTAAAGACATCCGGGATATCGAAGTCATAGAGAAGTACCTGAAGGAACAGGAAAATAAGGGGTATGCTCATGAAGAAATATGAATACGGAAACCGTGACTCCTCAAATATCCTGATCCAGATGGTTGACGATCACGATCTTGCGGTGATCGAAAGCGAGGTTTCGATTATAAAAGATCTGGCGGGAGATGATTTCCGCCTTATTGCCTTTAAAGTGAATGACTGGAATAAAGATCTTTCTCCGTGGGAGGCTCCCTCGGTTTTCGGAAACGAGGGCTTCGGCGGAGGAGCGGAGGACACGCTTGCCGAAGTGCTTTCAGACATCGGAGATGAGGGTAAAAGGTATTTTATAGGCGGATATTCACTGGCAGGGCTGTTCGCCTTATGGGCAGCTTACCGGACGGACATTTTCAGCGGCGTAGCTGCGGCATCTCCTTCGGTCTGGTTTCCCGGCTTTGATAAGTATATGAAGGATCACGCGATACGGACTGATAAAGTATATCTAAGCCTTGGGGACAGGGAAGAGAGGACCAGAAATCAGGTCATGTCTACGGTTGGAGACCGAATTCGTGAGGCACATGAATATCTCACTGAAACCGGTATAGACTGCAATCTTGAATGGAATCAGGGTAACCATTTCAGGGATGCGGATCTGAGAACGGCCAAGGCCTTTGCCTGGGTGCTGAACGGTGACAGTAAGCAGACTCTACTCTGAGTAGGTAGCGTTATTATCTTTCTATGTTTATGATCAGAGCATAGGAGGAAGATAAAATGAATCAATACGTAACAGGAGCAGTTATAAAAGAACTGCGCGAAAAACATAAACTGACGCAGCTGGAACTTGCTGATAAGCTTAACGTTTCTGACAAGACCATCTCTAAATGGGAGACCGGGAAGGGCTATCCGGATATCACTCTTCTGGAGCCCATAGCAGAAGCTTTTGGAGTATCAGTAACAGAACTCATTTCCGGCAAAGCCATAAGCAACGTGAATGTGTCAGCTAACATGCTGCGCTCAAAGTTTTACGTCTGTCCGGTCTGCGGCAATATTATCTACAGCATGGGTGAAGCCGTCATACAGTGCCATGGAGTGCAGTTATTGCCATGTCAGGCTGAAGAGGCAGATGAAATGCATCAGATCAGCATTGAAAGAGATGCGGATGAATTCTACGTTCACATCGATCATGAAATGACGAAGAAGCACTATATCACCTTTATTGCAGCTCTTTCGGGAGACAGGCTGCAGCTGACCAAACTTTATCCTGAGGGAAGCGCTGAAGCCAGGTTCAAGGTAAACGGGGTAAGGAAGATACTGTATTACTGCAACCGTGACGGTCTGTTTCAGATGAAGGTGTGAGATAAGGAATTATGAAGATACTTGTATTGAACGGAAGTCCAAAGAAGAAAAGCGATACATTCAGGATGACAGAGGCTTTTCTTAAGGGGCTGAATAAAGATAATGAACATGAAGTAAACGTGATCAACGTTATCGATAAGGATATCGCGCCTTGCAGAGGCTGTTTTGGCTGCTGGAAGCAGGGGGACGGACACTGCATCTTTAACGATGATCAGAACGGCATACTTGACCTGTACAGAACGGCGGACCTGATCATATGGAGCTTTCCGCTCTATTGCTACAGCATGCCTTCGCACCTGAAGGCTGTGCTTGACAGGACCATACCGCTTCTGAAAATGGACATGGTCCAGCAGCCTGATGGCACAGTGCGGCATATACCGCTTGTGGATTTTTCAAGGATCCATACTCTCGTGATCTGCGGCTGCGGTTTCCCTGACTGGGACGGCAATTTTGACAGTCTCAGACTGATGTGCAAAACATGTTTCAGAGATCCTGATATGGTATGCGTGCCTGAAGCTCCGCTTATGAACGTTCCGAAAGCAGCGATAGTGGCAGATCCTTTGCTGGAACGCTTTGAAAAAGCAGGAGAGGAGTATGCTTTGTCATTGACGCTTTCGGCGGAGACTGTAAGGGAACTGGAGACTCCCATGATCCCAAAAGAGGAGTATATCCGCAATGTGAACGGATATTGATAAAATCTGAAGACTTTGGTTTACCATATAAATAATTATATAAACTGATATCATGAAGAATTACTACGGAAAAAACGTGTTTATAACTGGCGCATCCTCCGGCATAGGCAAAGCATGTGCGGAAGCATTTGCAAGTAATGGCTGCAATGTCACAGGCATATCCCGGAATACTGAAGAATCTACCGAACAGTTTCCGGGCGGAGGCAGTCTGACCATGAGAAAATTGGACGTGAAGAATGAGGAAGCGGTAAGAAAGTTCATCAATGATCTTCCGGGAGTTGATATCGCTGTTCTTTGTGCGGGCATGGGGGTTGCAGGCCCTGCGGAAACTGCATCCATGGAACTTACCAGAATGCAGATGGAGACCAATTATTTCGGCACTTTGAACGCTGCCGGACCATGTCTTGGAAGGATGCGGAAGCAGGGAAGAGGCCTTCTGATAGTTATCGGCTCTATAGCCGGCAGAGTTTCCATCCCGATGCAAAGCCAGTATTCAGCAAGCAAATACGCCCTCGAGGCTTTCACAGATGCTGTCAGGATGGAAATGAAAAGCTTTGGAGTAAGGGCATGCATCATAGAACCGGGAGACACGAAGACCGGTTTTACATCGGCCAGGATAACCCAAAATGAAGATGATCAATCCGTTTACGGAAATGTTCTGCTGAAGAGTGTGGCCAAAATGGCATCTGATGAACAGAAGGGAAGATCGCCTGAGAGCGTTGCGAGGATCGCAATTTCCCTTGCAGGAAAGAAGGAGCCCCCGGCCAGAATACCGGTGGGACTTGACTATAAGGCTTTGATGTTTCTGCTTCGTCTGATGCCTGACAGATGTAAAGAATTCATTCTCAGGAAATTGTATTTACCGAAATAACATGAGCAATCTTATTACCAAAACAACTGAACTGGCCATGCAGATAACACTCTTCTACGTTGAACAGGGAGATACGGTGATAGACGCCACCTGCGGGACGGGGCATGATACCCTGGCTTTGGCTGAAGCTGTGGGTGATGGCGGCAGAGTATATGCTTTCGACATTCAGAAAGAGGCCATCAGCCTCACCTCGGAGCTGCTGAAAAACAATGGATGTACGAACGTGGAACTGTTCAATGAATCCTTTGTTTATATGGGCGAACATGTTCCGGAAGGAAGTGCATCAGCAGCAGTCTTCAATCTGGGCTATCTCCCCGGCGGGGACCACAGTATCACCACAGAGGCCGGGGCTACCATAGAAGGCCTGCGGGCTGCGCTCAAAGCCATCAGAACAGGCGGCATAGTTACGGTGGTGCTCTACGACGGGCATGAAGAAGGCCGCAGGGAGAAGGAGCGTGTGCTCCGATGGGCAGAGAAACTGGATACGAAAACATACCACGCGGTGTTTGCAAATATGCTCAATCAAAATAATTATCCTCCGGAGATACTCTGGATCACAAAAAAGCGCTGATAAGTTGAATAATCAGCGCTTTTAAAGTATAATTACTGATATATTCAAGACTACGAAAGCGGGGCAAAATTATGGTTGATTACGATCTTATAAAGAGCCAGATGGAGGCGCTTGCCGAGGACGCGCCGGACTGCATACCGGTAATGGCAAACGTATCAGCTTTATTGTTTTCCGAAATGCCTGAAGTAAACTGGGCAGGTTTCTATCTTGTCAAGGAAGAGGACCTGATCCTGGGACCTTTTCAGGGTAAAGTTGCCTGCGTACGCATCGCCAGAGGCAAGGGAGTATGCGGCACGGCGTGGGATACAGACAGCGTACAGCTGGTACCCGACGTGCATGCTTTTCCGGGACATATCGCATGTGACAGCGCATCCAGATCCGAGATAGTTGTACCGATCCATTCCGGCGGTGAAGTTAAGGCAGTGCTGGACATCGACAGCCCTGTGACCAACAGATTCACAGAAGCCGACAGAGACGGTCTCGTTAAACTGGCAAAGGCTATGGAAGCTGTAATGGTTTGGTAATGAAAGGAAGATCATTCGGACAAGTTATAAAGATTATTTTGGAGGTGATCCTGGTCATGACGCTAATATCATCAGTTTTCGGCTGCGGAAATAAAGCTCTGCAAGGCACTGCAGACCCTGCAGGGCTGCCTCCTGCATTTACTCCTGAACTGCCGGAAGTGCCCGGCGAACTAATAGGCGTGACAAAGGAATACAGCGCAGGTTCAATGGAATGGGGCACTGAGTTCGATATCGATATAAACGCAGAAGAGATCGTAAGCTGCGCTTACTGGGACCGGGAAGGCGATATGTCTGAGATGACGAGGAAGGAGCACGTTCCCATCACAGAAGCTCAATGGACAGACGTGAAAAAGGCGGTCATGGATCTTTGGGGAAGCTGGGAAGTGATTCCTGAAAGCGTTCTTAATAAGAAACCCGATCCTAACATCCAGGTGCTTGACGGTGGAGGATATGACCGTTGGTGGCTTACCTGGAAGACGGCGGACGGAACTGAAAAGATACCCTATTATAATCCCTCCGACAGGCTCATAGTAACTTTGGACGAAGTCCTGAGAGAAACAGCAGATCCAAAGGGAAGAAAGATCGAATGGTACGATCCTCCATATGCCAACGGCGCATACTACAGTAACGGCAAATCCGGCTTTTCATTCCAGTGCTCGCGCTGGGACGAAGGCGATAACGGATACAGACTCATAGTATACTTCGATGGTATAGGCGGCGACAGCATCAACGATCACGCTGAGGATGCTTTCTGGGAGAAGGTATGGCCTGCCTTTGCGTGGCTGGACGTGAGTAAATTCCAGGATGGGTCTTACAATGACAAGATCGCCCTTTCGCTGTACTATTCAGACGGTTCCCAGAAGACGTTAAAACTTGACAAAAGTTCCGCTGATATCATAGAGCCATACCTCAGAAGCCTGGCAAAAGAATATGCAGAAAATAAATAAAAAATTTTTTGCAACATTTTTGATTTCCCGGCTGTATGTATAGCAGAAGGGGAATTAAGAAATAGATAAGGAGACAGTGAAATGAAAAAATTACTTGTATTGCTTCTGACTTTAACACTTATCTTTACTTTTGCAGCCTGCGGCGGCGACAAAACCGAAGGCACGGCAGCTGAGGGTGAAGGAAACGAAATGGCAGGAGGATGGACTAAAGCCGATTCTCCCGTAATAACCGAAGAACTTGCAGAGTTATTCAATAAAGCAATGGGAGACCTTGTGGGTGCTGAGCATGTTCCGGTGGCCTATATCGCGCACCAGCTGGTATCAGGCACAAATCACATGTTCCTTGCCAGAAGCACAGCAGTGACTGAAAATCCGACAGAGTATTACACTCTTATCACCATCTATGAAGACCTTGATGGAAATGCTGAGATCCTGGACATCACTGAGACCGGAGTTGAGACCAACATGAACGGAATGATGGGCGGATGGCAGCAGGCTGATACTCCTGAAGTTACCGACGATATCGCAGAAGCTTTCAGCAAGGCTGCTGAAAAACTTCTGGGAGTAGACTACGAACCCGTAGCAGTCCTTTCAAGACAGGTGGTGGCAGGTACCAATTACTGCATCCTTTGCGAATCAAAGGTGGTGGCTCCTGATACTGAAACAGAATACTGCTTCGTATACCTTTATGTGGATCTCGAAGGAAACTCAGAGATCACAGACATAGTAAACGTTGCCAACGGCTCCGAAGAAGCCGAGGGCTGAAACTGAAGAAAAAGGCGATTTTCAATGGAAACTTATCTCAGATCATTTGCCGGGACGGCCTTTTATGGGGAAGGGCTGTTCCGGAGGATCAAAAACAGAATAGTTTCCTTTCTGACAGCAGAAGGGGACGCTGCGGACGGCTTAAGGGTCGTCAGCGGTTCCCTCAGTAAGGAAAGGATAGCAGAAAACGCGGGCCGCATGCTGAACAGCTATGGGGATAGTATTCTGCGCCTTTCTTACTCTTATCTGCACAATATGGCTGACGCTGAGGACGTGGTCCAGGAGACACTTATAAAGTACATGAAGACTGCGCCGGTCTTTGAAAACGAGGCCCACGAAAAGGCCTGGCTCCTGAGGGTGGCAGCCAATATAAGCAAGAACAAAATAGACTACAACAAGGTGCGCCAGGCGGACGAACTGGACGAGAGACTGGCGGCTGATGAAAGGGAAGATCTGTCATTTGTCTGGGAGGCTGTCAGAAGCCTTCCGGACAACATGAGAGACGTGATACATCTTTTTTATCATGAGGGGTATTCGACAAAAGAGATAGCGTCCATACTTGACCGCAAGGAATCCACTGTAAGGTCTGATCTTAAACGTGGACGCGATAAGCTGAAACTTGTGCTGAAGGAGGTGTATGATTTTGACTAAATATGATGAGATCATGGAAAAAATCACTTTATCTCCTGAAGCAAGAGACAGAATAATCGAAAACGTAACTGACGAACTGTCTTCGGACGGCGGATACGTTCCCGTCAGAGTCAGCAAGACCCGCAGCAAGGCATGGAGAAAGTATATCACCGTAGCTGCCTGCTGTATCCTGGTAGTGGCAGGGGCGATGGCTGCAGCCAGAAGCAACGTGTTCATGGACCTCATGGGCGGAGGATCATCCGACGGCGCCGAGGATGCTGAGTATTCAAATGAACTGAGCCTTGAAGGCGAAGGTGCGGCAATAGATTCAAAGAGTGCGGATGTTCAGGAAGAAGAGCCTGATGCGTCTGCTACTGAAGGACCCGGTGAATTGGAGCCGGCAACTGCGCCTGAATATGGTCTTTCCGGTGAAGAGGAACTTTCCAAAGAACTGGGATTCAGCATGAGCTGTACTGATATTCAGGAACTCAGTGAAAAGGCAGGCCTTACTGACGTAAGCTACAATATCCTGGGCGGCAGCATCGGAGAGATAGTCTTCAGCGACGGTGAACACAGCAATTACTTCAGAAAAGCCCTGGGAACCGAAGATATATCCGGAGACTATAACGTCTATGATGCAGAGGCTGAATTCGACGGAGAGGACCGTTCCGGAACTCTTAAGGGAAAAGCCGGCAATTATCAGCTGGCAGTCTGGACCACAGCTGACGGCTATACCTACGCAGCCTTTATTGAAGAAGGACTGACTGAAAACCAGTGGTTTGAGATCATCGACAGTTTAGAGGCAACTGTTGAAGAGGGGGAATAACTATGAGAAAAGCAATAGTGATATTGATGATGTCTTTGCTGATGTTTTCACTGTTCGCATGCGGAAATACGGAATCCGGGCAGGTAAGTGATACAGGAACTGATACCGTAAAGGTTGAGGCAGGAGACCTTATGGATGCTTCCTGGGTAAAGACCGCTTCAGAGGATGAGATAGACAGTTATTTTGAGGCGCTTTATAAAGAAAACGGCATCGACGGAAGCATCAGGGCAAATGCGCTGGAACTTTTCAAAGCACTGGCTCTGAAGGATATCAAAGAAGGCAAAAACACCATGATCAGCCCTTTGTCCTTTATGACAGCCATGGGACTTCTGGAAAACGGGGCAAAAGGGGACAGCCTTAAAGAGATAGAAAACGCTTTCGGCTACAGCATAGAAGAATTCAACGAGTGGTATGACGCCTGGTCAAAACTCATGATGCTCCAGAGCGGCGATACGCTGAAGATAGCGAATTCAGTATGGTATAAGAACGATCCGCTGCTGAAGGTATACAGCGACTATCTGGAAAAGGCAGCGCTGATTTATGATGCACAGGCATATAAGGAACCTTTTGATGAGGGAACTCTCGATAAGATAAACGAATGGGTAAAGGCCAACACCAATGAGATGATCCCTCAGATCCTGGACAGAATATCTTCTGAAAGTGTCATGTACCTTATAAACGCTACCTGCTTCGAGGGAGCATGGTACAAGGACTACGAAGAGGATCAGATAAAAGAAGATGAGATCTTTACAAAGGAAGACGGTACAGAGGAGACGGCTGTAATGCTGTATTCCAGAGAAGAAAGGGGAATGTTCTTTGAGAACGATTTCCTCACCGGTACCTCCAAAGAATACAGGAATGGCTTCAGGATATCTTTCCTGCTTCCTAAGGATGGAGTGACTTTGGAAGATGCTGTGACAAAGCTTCAGGGAGATGAATTCAGCAGGCTTACTATGGAGGGCATAACTGCTGACGTTGATCTTGTTATACCCGAATTCAGCTTCGACTACACTGCGCCTGACTGTGTAACTGCTCTTAAGGAGATGGGCATCAAAACCGTATTTGATGAGGAAAATGCGGATCTTTCAAACATGGCTGTAAGCGAAGACATGTATAATCTTTACGTTGATACAATAATACATAAGACACGCATAGAACTTGACCGTGAGGGGACAAAAGCTGCCGCTGCAACAGCCATAGGTATCGAAAATGCCACCGGATTTATAATGGACGTTCCCGTAAAAGAAGTCCGTCTGGACAGACCGTTCATCTTCATTATAAGCGATATCAATACTTCCACGCCAATCTTTATGGGCACCGTGGGAAGCATAAGTGGATAAAGAATACATTAAAAAAGTTCTTGACAAGCGACCTCGTAAGTAATAGAATATAGAAGTCGTCAAAACCGGGGTGTAGCGCAGTTTGGTAGCGCAACTGGTTTGGGACCAGTGGGCCGCGGGTTCAAATCCTGCCACCCCGACCACTTGAAATTCGGGCCTCTAGCTCAGTGGTTAGAGCATCCGGCTCATAACCGGCAGGTCCCGGGTTCAAATCCCTGGAGGCCCACCATTTTAAAATCTTAATTGTGCCCAGTTAGCTCAGTAGGTAGAGCAGGGGACTGAAAATCCCCGTGTCTCTGGTTCGATTCCGGAACTGGGCACCATTCATTTTTTGACAAAGGAGTATAGAGAAATGGAACACATCAAGACGATCAGCACACGTAATCTTTGTGAAAGCGCCGAAAAGGGCGGATGCGGTGAATGCCAGACATCATGCCAGTCAGCATGCAAGACAAGCTGCGGTATCGCAAACCAGCAGTGCGAGAACAAAGAAGACAAATAAGAATATCAACGGAAGCGCCGTCCTTCACAGGGCGGCATTTTTTTGGAAAAAGGACGATTTATGATACATCAGTATAAATTCGGAGGACAGAACATAGTCCTCGACGTATGTTCCGGAGGAGTTCATGTGGTGGACGATCTGGCCTATGACCTGATATCCATGTTTGAAAGCCATACGAAGGAAGAAACTGTAAACAAACTGACGGAGAAGTACTCTGAAGAAGTCACAAGGGATGAAGTCATGGAGTGCTGGGAGCAGGTGGACCAACTGAAGAAAGCCGGCATGCTGTTTTCAGAGGACAGCTTTGAACCTCTTCAGGACGAACTGAAAAGAAGGTCTGAGGGAATAGTAAAAGCTCTTTGCCTTCACGTTGCCCACAGCTGCAACCTGAACTGCGAGTACTGCTTTGCAAGCCAGGGGAAATATTCCGGGGAAAGGGCGCTCATGAGTTTTGAGACCGGTAAGAGAGCTCTGGATTTCCTCATTGAGCATTCAGGGTCCAGAAGAAATCTTGAAGTGGATTTTTTCGGCGGAGAGCCCCTTATGAACTGGCAGGTGGTGAAGGATCTGGTGAAGTATGCCAGGTCTGTGGAAAAACAGCACAACAAGAATTTCAGGTTCACCCTCACTACTAACGGAATGCTTATCGATGATGAGGTCATCGAGTTCTCAAATCGCGAGATGTCCAACGTGGTACTCAGTCTGGACGGAAGACGCGAGATCCATGACAGGTATAGAGTAGACTACGAGGGAAGAGGAAGCTGGGACCGTATCGTTCCGAAGTTTCAGGAATTCGTTAAAAGGCGCGGAGACAAAAATTACTATATAAGAGGTACTTTCACCCATGCCAATCCGGACTTCTTGAAGGATATAGAGACGATGCTGGATCTTGGTTTCACGGAACTCAGCATGGAGCCGGTAGTGGCAGCAGAGAATGATCCTGCATCCCTTACAAAAGAAGACATATCAGTTGTAAAGGAACAATACGAAAAACTTGCCTTACTCATGCTTGACAGAGAAAAAGAGGGCAGACCTTTCACTTTTTATCACTATATGATAGACCTAAAGGACGGCCCCTGCGTATATAAGAGGATATCCGGCTGCGGATCGGGCACTGAATATATGGCGGTGACACCCTGGGGAGATCTGTATCCCTGCCATCAGTTCGTCGGCGATGAAAAGTTCAGGCTGGGAGACGTATGGAACGGCGTGAATAACGTTGAGATGACAGATGAGTTCAGAACCTGCAACGTATATTCCAGACAGGAATGCAGGGAATGCTGGGCGAGACTTTACTGCTCCGGCGGATGCGCGGCCAATGCATACCATGCTTCCGGGTCGGTAAACGGCATTTACGAGAAGGGCTGCGAGCTCTTCAAAAAGAGGATGGAATGCGCCATCTGGCTTGAAGTAATGAAGGAAATGCAGAAATAGATAAAATATTTCAGAATTTTCTGAAAATTTATCCTTAAACCTCTTGTTTTTATATTTTTTTGTGTTAGAATAGGTATCAGTTTAGCTTAAAAATACTTTGCTTTGAGAGGAAATAAGATGGTTATAACTGATTTTTTGGAAAGAAACGCCAGACTCTGGCCTGATGAAACGGCTCTCGTTGAGATCAATCCTTCTGAAGAGCGCGACAACGCTGTAACGTGGAGGGATCTGAGCCTTCTGGGTGAAACTTCTGCGGATACGCCTTACAGAAGAGAGCTCAGCTGGGGACAGTTCGATTTAAGGGCTAACAGATTCGCCAATCTTCTTTTGTCCAGAGGTATCAAAAAAGGACAGAAGGTTGGAATACTCATGATGAACTGCCTGGAGTGGCTGCCGATCTACTTCGGTATCCTTAAGAGCGGAGCTATCGCGGTTCCTCTCAACTTCAGATATTCATCGGATGAGATCGAATATTGTCTTGATCTGGCCGATATAGAAGTTCTGGTGTTCGGACCTGAATTCACCGAGCGTATCGAGCCCGTCCTGAAGAATCTTAGGGAAGTGAAGTTCTTTTTCTTCGTGGGAAAGGACGTTCCTGAATGGGCAGAATCATACAATGAACTTGTAAACTACTGCTCGCAGAAAGCTCCTCCGGTACTCAATGAACCTGAGGATCACGCTGCCATCTATTTCTCATCGGGAACCACGGGCTTCCCCAAGGCCATCCTTCACAACCACAAGGCTTTGGTGAACTCCTGTATCGTTGAGCAAAAGCATCACGGACAGACCAGGGACGACGTGTTCCTTTGCATCCCGCCGCTTTATCACACCGGCGCCAAGATGCACTGGTTCGGATCACTGATCTCAGGAAGCAAAGCAGTTATCTTAAGAGGCGTAAAGCCTGAATGGATCCTGAGGGTCGTTACTGAAGAAAAATGCACCATCGTCTGGCTGCTGGTTCCCTGGGCACAGGACATCCTTTTGGATATCGAGTCGGGCAAGGTAAACCTTGACGATTACCTGCTGGATCAGTGGAGGCTCATGCACATCGGCGCTCAGCCTGTACCTCACAGTCTGGTGCAGAGATGGCTGAAGATATTCCCTCATCACCAGTATGACACCAACTACGGTCTCTCGGAATCTCTGGGACCCGGCTGCGTACATCTGGGAGTTGAGAACGTAGATCACGTAGGCGCCATAGGTGTTCCCGGATATGGCTGGGAATGCAAGATCATTAATGAGCAGGGCGAAGAAGTCAAAGCCGGTGAAGTCGGCGAACTCGCAGTTAAGGGCGACGGAGTCATGCTGGAGTACTACAAGAACCGTGAAGCCAGCGAGGAGTCTCTCCACGACGGATGGCTCTGGACAGGAGACATGGCCAAGATGGAGGACGGCTTCATCTATCTGGTAGACCGTAAGAAGGACGTTGTCATCTCCGGAGGAGAAAACATCTACCCTGTACAGATCGAAGACTTCTTAAGCGCAAATCCCAAGATCAGGGACGTGGCTGTAATAGGGCTTCCTGATGAAAGACTGGGAGAGATCTGCGCGGCTATCATCTCACTGAAGGAAGGTGAGACAGCCACAGAAGAGGAGATCAACCAGTTCTGCGAGCCTCTTCCGAGATACAAGAGGCCGAAGAAGATCATCTTCGACAAGGTTCCGAGAAATGCCACGGGCAAGATCGAAAAACCTGCACTCAGAGAGAAATATTGTTCAGTCAACCTAGTTGAAGCACAGACAATGTCGTGATATTATATAACCGGTATCCTGAATAAAGGAGACCGGTTATTATTTAACAGATCATTATAGTTAATCAATATACAAAACAAGGAGTATTTTCCATGAAAAAACTGATGTTGGGAAACGAAGCTGCTGCAAGAGGACTTTACGAGGCAGGATGTACCTTCGTTTCCAGCTATCCGGGCACGCCCTCCACAGAGATCACGGAGCAGGCGGCAAAATATGATGAGATCTACGCTGAATGGGCGCCCAATGAAAAGGTGGCCATGGAGTCTGCTTTCGGCGCTTCTCTTGCAGGGCACAGAGCTTTCTGCGGAATGAAGCACGTTGGACTTAACGTGGCAGCGGACCCGCTCTTCACAATTTCATATACCGGCGTCAACGGCGGCTTTATTATAGGCGTAGCAGACGATCCCGGAATGCACAGCTCACAGAATGAGCAGGATTCCAGACATTACGCCAGGGCTTCCAAGATACCCATGGTGGAGCCTTCTGATTCTAAGGAAGCCATCGAGTACGTGAAGGCAGCCTACGAGATATCAGAGAAATACGATACGCCGGTGCTTCTGAAGATGTGCACCAGAGTGTCGCATTCTCAGAGTGTGGTAGAACCATCCGACAGGGTACAGCCTGAATTCAAGCCATATAACAAGGACGGCGACAAATATATCATGATGCCGGGACAGGCAAGGAGAAGACACCCCATAGTGGAACAGAGGACCGAAGATCTGAAGAAGCTCTCTGAGACCACTTTCCTCAACAGGATCGAAAAGGGCGAGGATCAGTCCTGTGCCATCATCACCGATTCCACTTCCTATCAGTATGTGAAGGAAGTACTGGGGGATAGATATGACATATTGAAACTGGGACTTATCTGGCCGGTTTCTGAAAAGCTCCTTAAAGATTTCACCGATGGCCGCGAAAAGGTCATCATAGTTGAGGAACTTGACGGATTCATCGAAGGCATGGTCAGATCCCTGGGAGTTGAGTGCGTCGGTAAGGAATTCTTTTCACCTCTTGGAGAACTATCCCAGAACCTTGTGAGGAAAGGACTTGCAGGAGCACTTTCAGACGAAAGTCTTTTGCCCGCTGTCAATAAGGCGGAGAAGGACTACGAAGTTCCCAACCGTCCGCCTGTAATGTGCGCAGGCTGCCCTCACAGAGGACTGTTCTACGTGCTGAACAAACTGAAACTGAACGTTATAGGTGATATCGGCTGCTATACCCTTGGAGCAATTGAACCTTTGAACGCCATAGACACAACCATCTGCATGGGCGCTTCTGTTTCAGGCATCCACGGTTTCAACAAAGCATCATCCTTTACGGATGCTCCTAATGAAGGACACACAGTGGCGGTTATCGGAGATTCCACCTTCATGCACTCCGGCATGACCGGGCTGGTGAATATCGCATATAACGATTCCAATTCCACAGTGATCATCCTGGATAATTCCATCACGGGAATGACAGGACATCAGGAAAATCCAACCACCGGAAGGAACCTCAAGGGAGATCCTGCGCTCAAGGTGGATCTGGAAGCCCTTTGCAAGGCAGTAGGCATAGCCAGCGTGAGGGTGGTGGACCCCTACGATCTCAAGGAGACCGAAAGGGTCATCAAAGAAGAAGTCGCAAAGCCTTGTTCATCAGTAGTCATCTCAAGGCGTCCCTGCGCGCTTCTCAAATACGTCAAGCATAAAGCACCGATCGTTCCCGATAAGGATAAGTGCACCAAGTGCAGACTTTGCATGAAGATCGGATGCCCGGCTATAATGGTAACTGATAAGGGAGTGGAGATAGACCATACGCTCTGCGTTGGCTGCGGAGTATGCACTGAACTCTGCCGCTTCGGAGCTCTTAAGGAACAGGAGGCATAAAGATGAAAGACAGTATCAACATTATGATCGTCGGAGTAGGCGGTCAGGGATCTTTGCTGGCATCCAAGCTTCTTGGCAAAATATTCCTTGAGAACGACTACGACGTAAAGGTATCAGAGGTCCACGGAATGAGCCAGAGAGGAGGTTCCGTTCTGACCTACGTACGCGTGGGAGAAAAGGTATACAGTCCCATAATCGACCAGGGCGAAGCTGATTACGTCATCAGCTTTGAGATCCTGGAGGCTGCAAGAGCAGCTGACTTCCTGAAACCGGAAGGAAAGATCATCAGCAACCTGCAGGAGATCAATCCTATGCCGGTAGTTGCAGGAAAAGCGGCTTATCCTGATGACCTTGCAGGAAAGATGAAGGCTCAGGGTATCGATATCGATGCCTTTGACGCTCTCAGACTTGCTGAAGAAGCAGGTTCATCCAAGGCGGTAAATCTGGTGCTCATGGGAAGACTTTCCAGACACTTTGATTTCCCTGAAGAGGAATGGATGAGGACCATTGAAAACTCAGTTCCGGCCAAGTTCCTTGAAATGAACAAAAAAGCATTTCTGCTTGGAAGGAATTCGGATAATTAGGAGTAAGATTTGTTATTTTCCAGTTCAGTATTTTTAATGGTATTTCTGCCTTTGACCCTCCTGGTATATTTCCTTATACCGGGAAGGTTTGTTATGGCCAGAAATACCGCGCTTCTCATCGCCAGCCTTGTGTTTTACGGCTGGGGTGAGCCAAAATATATATTGGTCATGCTGGTATCCATCCTGGCGAACTACGTCCTGGCCATCGCCATAGGAAAGTTCCGCGAGGAGTCAAACACGTCCATGGCCCGCGTCATGCTCATCCTGGATATCCTGGTAAACCTGGGACTTCTGGGATTCTTTAAGTACACGGATTTCATCATCGAGACCGTGAACAGCCTTTCCGGAGCGGATCTGGATCTCCTGGGCATAGCTCTGCCAATAGGTATTAGTTTCTATACCTTCCAGACCATGTCATACGTGATCGACGTATACCGGGGCAAGGTAGAGAGCCAGAAGAACATAATCACCCTGGCTACGTATATAACGCTTTTCCCGCAGCTGATCGCCGGTCCCATCGTCAGGTATTCCGACGTAGAGGTACAGCTCAGGAACAGGACTTCCGATCTTGAAAGGATAACCGAAGGTATCAAAAGATTCGTCATCGGCTTTGCCAAGAAGGTGCTCATCGCCAATCAGATGGCAGTCATCTGGGAGGAGATCTATGCCATGGTGGAAGGCGGTGAAAATCCCGGGGCTGCGCTGGTTTGGATGGGCGCGGTGGCATTTACCTTCCAGATATACTTTGATTTCAGCGGATATTCCGATATGGCCATAGGACTTGGTAAGATCCTGGGCTTCGACTATCTCGAGAACTTCGATCATCCTTACATCTCAAGGTCAATAACCGAATTCTGGAGAAGATGGCACATGAGCCTCTCGTCATGGTTCAAGGAGTACGTATACATTCCTCTCGGAGGAAACCGCAAGGGACTTCCCAGACAGATCGTGAACATCTTCATAGTCTGGGCTCTTACAGGTCTCTGGCACGGCGCAAGCTGGAACTTTGTGGTTTGGGGCGTATACTACGGAGTGCTTCTCATAATTGAGAAACTGTTCCTGCTGAAACTTCTGGACAAGCTTCCTGAGAAGCTGGTATTCATCAAGCACGTATACACGCTGTTTTTTGTCATACTGGGATGGGTCATCTTCAACATCACGGATTTCAGCGTGCTTGGTAAGTACATAGCCCTGATGTTCGGCGCAGGCGCCGGAAATGCCGCAGTGACCATGTACTATCTCAAGTCCAGAGCCTTCCTGATGATCGTGGCTGCAGTCTGCTCACTGCCGCTGCTTAACAAGATCGATGAGCTCATGGACAAAAAACTCATGTTCTACACCACGAAGGACATGGTCGAGACCTTTGTATTGCTTATATTGTTCATAATGAGCGTTGCCTTCCTCGTAAGCGGAAGCTACAACCCATTTCTGTATTTCAGGTTTTAGGGGAGGTAAGGCATGGCTAAAGATAAGAAAAAGATCGTACTGAATAAGACGAAAGAAGGAAAGCACGTCAACATCTTTCTGATCTTCACCATGGTCATAGTGATGGCTGTTCTTTCGCTGGGATCACTTGCAGTTCCTGACAGAGAGAAATCTGACAACGAGAACAGATTTCTGACACAGAAGCCGAAGTTCAGCGTTGAGAACGTGCTTGAAGGCAAATTCGAGACTCAGCTGGAAGACTATCTGTCAGATCAGATAATCGGACGTGAGAACTGGATAAAGATCATGTCCGCCACTCTGAAGAGCGTGGGATATAAGGACGTGAACGGCGTATATATTCTGGATGACGGAAGGCTCATCGAGAGAAAGACCCAGTCGGAATTCAATTCCGTCCGCTTCAAAAACAATCTGGACCAGATCGTTGAAATGAACGACGAGGTATCTGAAGCAGGAACTGAAGTAAAAGTGATGCTGGTTCCGACAGCAGCACATTCATACAGAGATAAGGCAAATCTCAGCACCAACTTTGATGAGGGAGAAGCCTTCACCGTCGCAAGAGATACTCTTGGAGATATGCTCATCGACCTGGAAGACGCATTCGTGCCTGAAGATAATACGGCTTATTACTATAAGACGGACCATCACTGGAACTACTCCGGGGCTGAAAAGGGAGCATCGGTCTACAGGGATTCACTGGGACTCAGTCCGAAAAACTGGGAGGCAGAGGAACTTACTAAGGATTTCAAGGGAACTCTGTACTCGAAAGTACTTTTGAGCGAGAGAGTCAGAGACACCATAAATGTGCCTGAGGACTCTATGGATATGAAATTGAAGGTCTCCATCGGAGACGAGGCCTATGATTCCGTATATTTCATGGACAGACTTGAGAACAAGGACAAGTACGAGGTCTTCTTCGGCGGAAACTATGAAAAGGTGGACATCGTCAACGAGGGATCAGGATCTAAAGCAAAACCCAGACTGCTGATAGTCAAGGACTCATACGCCAACTCATTCGTACCGTTCATACTTGATGATTTCAGCCTGATAACCATGGTGGACACCAGGTATTTCAGGGAGTCGGTGAAGGATCTGGCTTTGGATGGAGAATATGATCAGGTGCTGGTGCTTTACAGCGTGAGCAATTTCTCCGAGGAAAAGATGTCGCTGAATACCTCCGTACTGCAATAATGTGATATAATAGAGATATGGAAAAGATCACTGAATACGGCAAAATCAAATTATCCGACAATGTTTTTGAAAAGGTGGTAAAGGAAGGCCTTGCTCTGACTAACGGCAGGGACAGCCTTGCCATGGAACGAAAAAGCATATCTGTCGAAGAGGACGAAAAGGAGATCAGGGTGGAATTCCACGTGAACCATAAGTTCGGCACCAGTATGCTCTTTTCATCCATGACTGTAATGAACTACATAGAAGAAAACATCAGGTCCATCAGGATAGGCAAGCCTGTGAAGGTGATCATGAGGATAGTTGCCATCAAGGCAAAGAGGAGTTTCAAGGTAAATCACGAGATAACGAGGACGATAGGTTGAACCTGAATGACAGTATACAAGTCCTGAAGGGAGTAGGGGCAAAGAGAAAAGAGATCCTGGAGAAGATGAACATCAGGACCGTCAAGGATCTCATCTACACATTCCCCAGAAAGTACGAGGACAGGAGGACCGTTTCATACATCATGAACGCTCCCTTCAACGAGGACGTGCTTCTGGAGGTTATTGTGGTGTCCAAAAAACTTCAGGGCAGTCCATATAACAAAAAAGCGCCGCTCAAGGTATTGGTGGAGGACTCCACCGGTAATCTTGAGCTGGTATTTTTTAATGCAAAATACCTGGCGGGATACTTCTTCCCCGGGCAGCAGCTGACTCTTTTCGGTAAGATAACGCTGAACAACGGAAGGCGTCAGATGGTGCATCCTGAATTTCACAGGACCGGAGACAAGGACGATATCAGAGGTCTGTTCCCCGTGTATCCTCTGACTGAAGGTCTGACCCAGGGCCAGATGAGAAACCTTCAGCTTCTGGCAGAACCCTATCACGGGCTCATCAGGGAATGGCTTCCTCCCGAAATAGTGGACGATAACAATCTCTGTCCTCCGTCATATGCTGTGACCAACATACATTTTCCTTCAGAAGAAAGGAGAGTGCTTGAAGGCAGATACAGACTTGTGTTTGAGGAACTGCTGATCCTGCAGACCGGACTCTTCTATATCAAGAAGGGCATAAAGTCTTTCCAGAAGGGTATAAAACTGGATAAAAACGTGGGCGTCGATGAGTTTCTGAACAATATGAGATTCGAGCTCACCGAAGGCCAGAAGAGAGCGTATAAAGAGATCGAGGCGGATCTGGAAGACTCCAGACCCATGAACAGGCTGGTGCAGGGAGACGTGGGATCCGGTAAGACGGTGGTGGCGGAGCTGGCTATGTACAAGACCGTAAAATGCGGTTTCCAGGCGGTCATGATGGCGCCTACTGAATTACTGGCAAGACAGCATATAGAGACCTTAAAAAAGGATTTTGAGCCTCTGGGAGTGCGCTGCGAACTGCTGTCGGGCAGCATGAAGGTCAAAGAGCGCAGGGAACTGCTGGAAGACCTGAAGGAGGGAAAGATACAGATCCTCGTAGGTACCCACGCCATAATCCAGCCGGACGTGGAGTTTGCCGACCTGGGGCTGGTGGTCACCGACGAACAGCACAGATTCGGCGTGGAGCAGAGGAGCCTTCTTACCAGAAAGGGAAAGGATCCCAACGTCCTGGTAATGACTGCAACTCCCATACCCAGGACTCTGGCTGTGATCCTGTTCGGGGATCTGGATATCTCCATAATCGATACTTTGCCTAAGGGCAGGAAGCCAATAAAAACATTCCTGAGATATGAAGAGTCGAGAAACAAGATATATGATTTTGTAAGAGACAAAGTGAAGGAAGGAAGCCAGGCCTACGTTGTGGCACCTCTCATCGAGGAATCCGACGCCATCAAAGTGAGGTCCGCAGAAGAGATATACGACGAACTGGTACCCAGATATCCAGGGCTCAGGATCGGACTGGTGCACGGCGCCATGAAGCCGAAGGAAAAGGACGAGATCATGCTTTCCTTCAAGAACGGCGACATCGACGTCCTGGTATCCACGGTGGTCATAGAAGTAGGAATAGACGTGCCAAATGCCACCATCATGGTCATAGAGAACTGCGAGCGTTTCGGACTTGCTCAGCTCCATCAGCTGAGAGGCCGCGTGGGAAGAGGAGAAAAGCAGTCGTACTGCATACTTATAAGCGGTTCCAAGGGCGAGATCGCTGAAAAGAGAAACAACATCATGGTATCTTCGTCGGACGGTTTCGTCATCGCTGAAGAAGACCTGAAACTGAGAGGCCCCGGTGAGATATTCGGTACCAGGCAGCACGGAATACCTGAGCTGGGCATAGCCGATCTGGTAAAAAACGTGGATATACTCAACAAAGTCCGAGTGATCGCTGAAGATATAATCGAAAAGGATCCTGCGCTCAGCGAGCCTGAAGATCTTGAACTGAGAGACCGCATCAGAATGATGTTCGGTGATAAGATAAGTCTGAATCTGTAAAAATTATGAGAATAATAACCGGAGATTTCAAAGGAAGAAAAATAGAGATGCCCGCAGGGTATGACATAAGGCCCACCACTGAAAAGGTAAAGGAGGCTATGTTCAGCATCATAGGACAGGATATATACGATGCAGTATGCGTGGATCTGTTTTCAGGCACAGGAAATCTGGGCCTGGAAGCGCTGTCACGAGGCGCAGAGAAGTGCTGGTTCTGCGACAACAAAAGAGAGAGCATCAAGCTGATCAAGCAGAACATAGCAAACTGCAGGGCGGAGGAATGGTCATGCCTTGTGCCCGGCGACTACGAGAAGTGCCTGATGAGGATAAAGGAGAGCGGGGACAAGGTGGACGTTTTCCTGCTGGATCCTCCTTACAAAAAAGGACTTTACGGCAGGTGTTTTGAGCTCATAAAAGAACTGGATATCCTGGCTGAAGACGGCATCATAGTGGCTGAACATAAGCGTGAGGACGAATTTCCTGAAGAGTTTGAAGGATTTACGAAACTGAAGGACAGAAATTACGGAACAATAACCCTTTCTGTGTATTGTAATCTTTACAAAAATGTATAAATATGGTAAAATAATTGGGATTATGGAGGTATGACATGCATACTAAAGCGCTTTATGCCGGATCCTTTGATCCCATGACTCTGGGACATCTGGATATAATAAAAAGGGCATCGAGAATTTTTGATGAGCTTGTCATAGGAGTGACCGTAAATCTTGAGAAAAAGACCATGTTCACCTTTGAAGAAAGAGTGGACATGATCAGGGAAGTCACCAAGGATATGCCCAACGTAACGGTTGATAAATGCGAGGGGCTGCTGGCGGACTTCGTTCTCAGAAACGGTTTTGATGTTGTGGTGAGAGGTCTCAGGAACACCGCCGATTTTGATGACGAGTATTCCATGGATCAGCTGCACAAACATCTCTATGAAGGAAAGGCCGAGACAGTCTACATCATTGCGGATGCCAGGTATTCCTTCATAAGTTCCACCATGGCCAAACAGGTGATCTCTCTCGGAGGAGACGGATCGATGCTGGTGCCGGATCACGTGCTTAAGACCATGAGGTCCAAATTAAATCTGAAGTAGAGCGAAAGGAAGCTGGATAAAAATGGAAGATACGACGAAAGTTCTGGACTTACTCGATGAGTTGGAAGATCTGCTGGAAGGAGCTACATCTGTTCCTCTGACAAACAAGATCGTTCTTGAGACAGAAGACATCTTTGGCATAATTAAAGACATTAGACTTGCGCTTCCTGACGACATGCAGCAGGCCAAATGGATAATAGACGAGCGTGACAGGATCCTCATGGAAGGTAAATCCGAATATGAGAGAATGCTGAGAGAAGCCAAGAAACAGGCTGATTTCCTTGTGGATTCCGACGAGATAACCAGACGTGCCATGAAGAGAGGCGAAGACATAGTCAACGACGCCAAGATCAATGCCAAGGTCCTTAAGATGAAGACCTATGACTATGTGGACCGCATGCTGTACGGAATGCAGCAGAAGATGGACGAACTTAACATGAAGTATTTCGGTGAGATGTATACCAATCTTGAGCATACATTCACGACTATAAACGATACTCTTACGGAGAACCGTGAGGAGATCAGAAGCCTTGCATATAAGACTCAGAATGAAGACGAAGCCGAATGACCTAAATTATGATAATACCAAAAGATAACGGATATCACAGAAATTTTCAGGGACACGACAGGTTCGATGTCCCTGAACCTATATATAGGGTAACCGGCGGAAACGGCGGAGAATCTTATCTGATCATAGGATCTGAAAAGACTGCGCTTTTGGACTGCGGCATGGCATGCTGGAGCAGGGAACTGATATCCAACATCCATGAGAAGCTGGATCCTTTGGGAAGGCCTCTGGACTGCGTACTGATGTCTCACACACACTATGATCATATCGGAGCATTGCCGTACATCATAGATGAATGGCCTGAAGTAAAAGCCTGCGGAGCTGCCAAAGCTCTTCAGGTCTTCGGCTCGGAGATAGCCAGACAGACCATGCGTGAACTTGGAGACAACGCCTCAGATCTTTACGGCGTAGACTTCGGACCTGTGAAAACAGACGGTCTCAGAGTAGATATAGTCATGAAGGACGGAGATGAAATAGATCTGGGAGATCTGAAAGCTGTCTTTTATGAAGCAAAGGGACATACGGACTGCTCGGCATCTTATATGATCGAGCCTATGAAGGTTCTTTTCCTCAGCGAAAGCATAGGCCAGTATCAGGGACCCGGAAAGATGGACGTCTCAGTTCTCAAATCATTCGATCAGTCCCTTGAGGCAGCTGAGAGAATGCGCAAGTTGGGAGCCAACAGGATAGTTTCCATGCATTACGGCTTCATACCTGAATATTACAATGACAGGTACTTTGAAGAATATATCAAAGAAGCCGGATGGGAGCGTGAACTTATTAATAAATGCATCAAAAAAGGCCTTTCGGATCAGGAGATATCTGACATACACGATATCTTCTACTGGGAGGAGGACCTGAGACAGGCACACCCTTATGATGCATATCACATGAATACAATGATAACCATTAAACTGGTCAGGAAAGAAACGGAGGAAGAAAATGGCAAACTATGAAGCATTGAAGGAAAAGATTTTCAAAGCAGTCGAAGAAAACCATGCTGAGATGATAGCATGCAGCGACGACCTGGCTGACCATCCTGAAGTATCGGCACATGAATTCAGATCATCACAGAAACTGGTGGAACTTTTAAGAGGACACGGATATGAGGTCGAATATCCTTTTGCAGGACTTGAGACCGCTTTCAAGGCTGTTTACGGACCCAACGACCACAAATATAAAGTAGCTGTTCTGGCTGAATACGATGCGCTTCCTGAGATAGGACACGCATGCGGACACTGCATCTCAGGTTCCATTTCCATCCTTGCCGGACTTGCCACAAAGGACATTCAGGATGAACTGGACTGCGATGTCCACGTCATCGGAACTCCCAACGAGGAAGAGGACGGAGCTAAGTGCACCATGGTAAAACAGGGTGTTTTCAAGAACTATGATATGGCTATAATGGTCCATATGGATGACAGCAACAAGCCTTACTGCACACTGCTTGCCCTCGATTCATATATGTTCAATTTCCACGGAAAGGCAGCTCACGGCGCCGCAGCTCCCTGGGAAGGCATCAATGCCCTCAACGCAGCACAGCTCTTCGTACATGCCGTTGACTGCATGAGACAGCACGTTACTCCGGACGTTAGGATGCACGGCATCTACAGAAACGGCGGAGCAGCTCCCAACGTAGTTCCTGACGAGGCATCATATGAGCTCTATACCAGATCGGCTGACAGAAGATATCTGAACGAACTCAATGAGAAAGTCAAAAAGATGGCTGACGGAGCCTGCCTCATGACAGGCTGCACCTGGGATATGTATCCTACAGCTCAGTCATATGACAACCTGATCGTCAACGATACAGGCGTTGCAGCTATCAGAGAAGTGTTCGGTGAACTTGGTATAGAAGAGAACGCAGATCCCGATGCGCTTTTCGGATCATCCGACATCGGAAACGTATCCTTTGAGTGTCCTGCTTTCCATCCCACCATCCAGATCGTGGACAGAGGCATTCCCATCCACACCAAGGGATTTGAGGCTGCCGTAAGATCAGAGAGAGGCCATGAGTCCATCGCTCTCGGTGCGAAGCTCATCGCTCTTGATATTGCCAAGATCTTCAGCGACGAGGATAGGATCGCTCAGATGAAGGCTGATTTTGAGAAAACCAATAACTGATATACATATGCAAAAAACTTTCCGCGGAAAGTTTTTTGCGCATTAACACCAGGAGGCATGAAATGTTAGACATTCTTATTAAAAACGGTTCATATCCGGTATACGATGAAAACGTGCTGGTAAAGGGAAATATTGGCATCGAATTCGGAAAGATCGCCTATATCGGCGATGAAGAGCCTGAAGCTGCGAAGGTCATCGATGCGGCAGGCCGCGTAGTTTCACCCGGTTTCATAGACATCCACATGCATGAAGAGAACTTCAGCGAGGGCAAAGAGTACTGCATTGCCAATATGATGCTTAAGCAGGGCGTTACTCTGGCTGTAGGCGGAAACTGCGGCGTCATGAACCAGACGGTACGTGAATTCAGGGACACCATCGATGAACTGGGCGGAGCCCCCATAAACTATATGATGCTTTCCGGATACAACAACTACTGGGTCAAAGAGGGACTCGGACATTTCGATAAGTCAACTCCGGAGCAGAGAAAAGCTATCCATGAAAAGATAAAGGAAGACCTTGAAGCAGGAGCCTGCGGAATATCTTTCGGAATAGAATATGATCCGGGAATGACAACAGAGGAGATCATTGAAGCAGCAGGCGTTTCAGACGACGAGCATCTTCTGGTAGCTGCTCACTACAGGGCAGATGGAGAGAGAAGTTTGGAAGCCATCGCCGAAATGATAGAGGTACAGAAGAACATCAATAAAAAATTCCAGATCTCCCACCTGAGCTCATGCTCTGCTATGGGAACCATGGAGAAGTCGCTGGATATGATCAACCGTTATATGGAAGAAGATCCCAGACTGAACTACGATACATATCCTTACAATGCTTTCTCCACCAACATTGGTTCCACCGTGTTCGACCCGGGCTGCCTTGAAGGCTGGAAAAAGGATTACTGCGATCTGCTTCTTACAGATGATCCCTACAAGAACCAGTTTGCCACCAAAGAGACATTTGACGACTGCAGGGCAAATCATCCTGAGATGCTGGTAGTAGCCTTCGTAATGAACGAGGACGAGATAGCTGCAGCGATCTCAAATCCCAACGGAATGGTGGCCTCTGATGGAATAATCGCTCATGGAAACGGACATCCGAGAGCTGCCGGAACCTTCACGAGGGTTTTGGGCAAATACGTGAGAGAAGATAAAGTGGTGGATCTGGTAACAGCCCTCCGCAAGATAACCCTGGAGCCCGCCAAGAGACTGGAAATAGAGAACAGAAAGGGAGACATCCATGTGGGTGCCGATGCGGACATCACCATCTTCGACCCTGAGACCATAATCGACGGACCTTCATTCCAGGATATCAGCCTTCCCAACAAGGGTATCGACTACGTCATAGTAAACGGTGAGATAGCTCTCAAGGATAATGAGTTCATCGACGACAGAGCCGGAGAATTCATAGCATATCAGGATAAATAGCAAAAAAATACAAGGGCTGCGCGTCAGCCCTTGTTATCTTAAAAACGCAGTAAAGTTGATTTTTTATGATATTTGTGGTATTAATTGAGATTGTGAGAATGAGTAGATAAAGAGGATTTTGAAATGGATTTGAACCTTAAACTGGATCTTCATATGCATACTACGGTATCTGACGGATCTGACAAGCCGGAAGAGATACTTGAAAATGTACGCAATGCCGGGATAGAATTCTTTTCTGTGACCGATCATGATGCTGTGAAAGGATGCAGGATCGTCAGGGAAAACCTTAAGGAAGGCGATCCGATGTTCATAAACGGCGCTGAATTCTCCTGCAAGGATGAGCATGGCAAGTATCATATACTCGGCTACAATTATGATCAGGATTCCGAGTCCATACAGGGACTTGTTGACCTGGGACATTCTTACCGCATGACCAAGGTGACGGCAAGGCTGGAATATATCAAGGAGAAGTTCGGTTTCACTTTCCCTCAGGAGGAGATCGATAAGCTGCTCAGCATGGATAACCCCGGAAAGCCGCATATCGGAAACCTGATGGTCAAGTATGGTTATGCTAATGACAGAAGGCAGGCCATCAGAGAATACATCGACGGCCTGCGCTTCAAACTTGAGTATGTACGTCCTGAAGAGGCCATAGAAAGCATATTGGGAGCAGGGGGCATACCCGTTCTGGCGCATCCTTCTTATGGCAGCGGCGACCAGGTCATCGTCGGGGAAGAGATGGATGAGAGACTGAAACGTCTCATTGACTTCGGTCTTCAGGGCGTGGAAGCCTACTATTCCGGATTCTCTGAAAGACTGACAGGGGAGATGCTCGGCTTCGCCAAGAAATACGACCTCTACGTTACCGCCGGAAGCGATTATCACGGTAAGAATAAACTGGTGGTATTGGGTGATACCGGATGCTTCAATAAAAACGACGTACCCGACGGTCTTGTCAGGTTCATTGAAGCAGTAGGAATAAGCGTTTGATATATGCATTAATTACTTGCAAAATAATTAATGTATGATATAATACACAAGGAATACAATATGGACAGGTGCCGGGGTTAAATTCCCCCGGATAATAGGGAAACAGGTGCGATGCCTGTGCGAACTCGTCACTGTAATCGGATGGCCGAATCCACTGTGCCACTGAGACCCATTCCGGTCTTGGGAAGGCGGAGAAGGCGATGATCCGTGAGCCAGGAGACCTGCCTGTCTGAAACTTGTGCGGCATTGCCGCACGGCCACGAGTAACTGGCGGGTAAATACTAAATGGATTTCTTTATGGTTTTTCATGAGGCCTTTGCTCCGTTAAGCGAAGGCCTTTTGTATTCGAATCTAATTATTTATTTTCTTAGGAGGAGAAAAATGAAAAACTTTAAGAAATTTCTTATCTTAGGTCTCGTTTTCGTCATGGCTTTCAGCATGATGATGCTCACCACCGGATGCGGCGGAAATGATGAACCTGCAGAAGAACCTGCTGAGGAACCCGTTGATGATGCAGCAGCTGCAGCAGCAGTTGATGAAATGATCGCTGCAATCCAGGTCCAGGAGAGAACAGATGAGACAGATGCACAGTGCGAAGCAGCTAAGGCAGCTTGGGATGCACTGACAGACGCTCAGAAGGAACTCGTTGAAGAAGGCGGATATTTTGCAGATGACACAGGCGACGCTTCCGCTGACGATCCCCTTAATCAGGATGAGATCGGCGAGAACGAGATCCTCGTAGTAAGCTTTGGTACTTCCTTTAACGACAGCCGTGCAACTGATATCGGCGGAATCGAAAAGGCTATCCAGGCTGCTAACCCTGATTGGTCTGTAAGAAGAGCATTCACTGCTCAGATCATCATCAACCACGTTCAGGCTCGTGACGGCGAAAAGATCGACAATATGGATCAGGCTCTCCAGAGAGCAATCGACAATGGCGTAAAGAACCTTGTTATCCAGCCTACTCACCTTATGCACGGCGCAGAATATGATGAACTTGTTGCAGCAGTTGATACTGTAAAGGATCAGTTCGATTCTGTTAAGATCGCAGAACCTCTTCTCGGCGAAGTAGGAGCAGATGCTTCTCAGGTCAACACTGATAAGGAAACTGCTGCTAAGGCTATGGTAGCTGAAGCTGTTAAGGTAGCCGGAGCTGACTCTCTTGATGCTCTTGATGCAGATGGAACCGCTATCGTATTCATGGGACACGGCACATCACACAATGCCGCTGTAACATATTCACAGATGCAGACTCAGTTCAATGAACTGGGATACAAGAACGTATTCGTAGGAACTGTAGAAGGTAACCCTGCCGAAACCGCATTCCCTGAAGTAAAGAAGGCTGTAGAGGCTGCAGGTTATACAAAAGTCATCCTTCGTCCTATGATGGTAGTTGCAGGCGACCACGCTAACAACGACATGGCAGCTGACGAAGAAGGAACATGGTACTATGGATTTGTTAACGGCGGTGAGTTCGAAGTCGAAGGAGCAGATGCACCTGTTGATACAGGAGCAGGCTTCGGAGCAGAGAACGTAACATGCCAGATCGAAGGTCTTGGAAGAATCGCTGAGATCCAGGCTATGTACGTTGCACACACAGCAGCAGTTATGTAATCAGTCAGATTGCTGAACTCAAACAGAAGGTTTGAAATTTTGCCCTGCAGGTTGGATAATGCCTGCAGGGCATAAATGTAATTTTTGAATGAAAAGGATGATAAGGATGAAAAGCAAAAAATTACTGATCACTGTTCTTGCAGTGATTATGATCGCAGTATTCTGTTTTACAGGATGCGGTGGCTCAGGAGAATCAGAAGAAGCAGCAGCTCCGGAGGTAAACGAATACGGCCTTGCAGACAACACTTATGTGGCAACTTTCACAACTGACAACGGAATGTTCCACGTAAATGAAGCGAATAACAATAAAGGCATTCTCACCGTAGAAAACGGAGAGATGACCATACATGTAAGCCTGGCAGGCAAAGGTATACTTAACCTCTATCCGGGGCTTGCAGAAGATGCTCAGAAAGAAGGAGCAGTTCTTCTCGAGCCTACGACTGATACGGTGGTTTACAGCGACGGAATGGAAGAAGAAGTATATGGATTTGATATTCCTGTACCTGCCATCGGAGAGGAATTCGATTGTGCGCTTGTTGGAAAAAAAGGCAAGTGGTATGATCATAAGGTAATGGTTTCCGATCCTGTTGAAGGCGATGATATCCACGCAGGAACTGAGATGAATCTGGAGAACGGTGAGTACAACGTTGAACTCACACTTGAGGGAGGTTCCGGAAAGGCTACAGTAGAAAGCCCGGCCAAACTCGTTGTAGAAAACGGCGAAGCTAAGGTGACTCTTATCTGGTCAAGTCCCAACTATGACTACATGATCGTAGACGGTGAGAAACTCACACCGGTTAACGAAGAAGGAAACTCCACATTTGAAGTTCCCGTCAAGGTTCTGAATGAACCGTTTACTGTTATCGGAGACACTACGGCCATGAGCCAGCCTCATGAAATAGAATATAAACTGACAGTCACAGTTTCCGAATAAAAGATTATTAATTATTTGAATATTATTGTATAATAGGGATGTTATTTACTGACATCCCTGTTTTTTTAAGGAGTAGTATATGAAAGGAAAGGCATATGGAGTTGGCGTAGGTCCTGGAGATCCGGAACTCATGACTATTAAAGCAGTTCGTCTGATCAAAGAAAACGATGTGATAATGGTCCCCGGAAAGGACCCAAAGGAATCGGTTGCATACAAGATAGCAATTCAGGCTGTACCTGAACTTGCAGCCAAGGAACTGGTACCGGTAGATATGCCAATGCTTAAAGATCGTGAAGAACTCATTAAGTCCCATAAAAAGGGAGCCGAACTCATGAGATCGTATCTTGATAAAGGCAGAAACGTGGTCTTCCTGACTTTGGGAGATTCTACTGTTTATTGTACCTTCACGTATATACAGAAATATCTCATTGAAGATGGATATGAAACTGAACTTGTAAATGGTATCACTTCTTTCTGCGCTGCGGCCTCCAGGCTGAACATTCCTCTTGCAGAGTGGAATGAACCCATACATATCCTTCCTGCAGTTCATGGAGATGATGAATGCTTTGATCTGGAGGGCAACTATGTTCTTATGAAGTCCGGCAGCAGAATGAAGGAACTCAGAGAAAAACTTTCTGCTTCAGGAAGGGATATTAAAGCTATAGTGAACTGCGGAATGGATGATGAAGAAGTATACTATAACGCCGGTGAGTTACCTGACGAGACCGGATACTTTACTTTGCTAATATCAAAACGTAAAAACAGCTGATAAATGCAGGCTTTTGGCATAAAGTTAGTTGAAAAAATAACAAAAATATAATAAAATAATATATTGGTTAACTGTATAATTTATATAAAGAGACTGCTTGAATAATGAAGACCATATATAACAACAACGTTACCATGGACCCCTCGGGATTCGTGGTACTGGCGGAATACGTACCGGGCATTATACAGGAGATACGCTACTATTCCACATATAATTTCATAGGAGACAGGATAGACGGCTATGAGGAGCCCGTGGCTCTTCTGACCATAGAGGCTGCCAGAGCTCTGAAAGCGGCTGCCAATGAACTGTTCGTGCAGGGCTACAGGCTGAAAGTTTTCGATGCTTACAGACCGGCAGTTGCTGTCAAGCATTTCGTGCTCTGGGGAATCGAAGATCAGGACATCAGGATGAAACAGTATTTCTATCCTGACCTAGTGAAACAGGAACTCTTTGAGGAGGGATATATAGCCAAGGAGTCCAGCCATAGCCGCGGAAGTACGGTGGACCTTACGCTTCTTGATATGGCCACAGGCAAAGAAGTGGACATGGGAAGCCCCTTCGATTTCTTCGGTGCGATCTCACATCCTGATTACAAGGATATCACTGAGGAACAGTACGAAAACCGCATGACGCTTCAGAGGGTGATGGTCAGAAACGGCTTTGAACCTATTGATTGCGAATGGTGGCATTTCACCCTGAGGGATGAACCTTATCCGGACACTTATTTTGAGTTTCCGGTATCGGCAGATTATTTGAAAAGGTAGATAAGTTAAATTTATGAGATTATTGATAATGATCCTGATCTATGCGGCTATCGGCATTGTGGGACTTGCCGTCTTAGGTCTGGCGTTAAACAGAATTCAGGTAAACAAAAAAGCTAAGAAAACGATTTTATTCATATCGCTGGCTGCATTAGCCATCATGGTGGTATTTCCTATAACCGGAGCGCTGCTTCCTGACGGACCCGCATGCTGGTTCTTTCAGAAGTGGGGCAATATCTTTGCCGGCTATGTAATGTACTATTACATGGCTCTTCTCGTACTTGTAATAATAGAGTTTGTGGTATGGATCGTAAGACGCATCGGCAAAAAGGACAAAAAACCCGGACGCGGCTCGATGATCATGGCAGTTCTTCCGCTGGTCATCACACTGGTGGTCAACGCCATGGGAGTGCAGACCGCTCACGATGTGAAGGTCACGAATTATACGCTCGATAAAGAAAAACTCGGTCAGACGGAACCTCTCAGGATAGTTCTTTTTGCGGATACTCACATAGGAGTCAATTCTACTCCGGAGTTATATGAGGACATGGTGGAGAAGATCAACGAGCAGGATGCGGATCTGGTGGTGCTGGCAGGAGACATGGTCACCAGTTCATTCGGAGCCATGAGAGATCCGGATGCATACGCAGCCATCATGAGAGGCATAAAAAGCAGACTGGGAGTATATGCAGTCTATGGAAATCACGACGTTGACGAACCTCTGCTGGGCGGATTCACATATGCAGGAAGGGAGAACGCTTTGCGCAATCCCGCAATGGAAGGCTGGGTGAAAGACTGCGGATGGAAACTGCTGACAGACGAGGTCACCAGGATACCGGAACTTAACGGTCTTGTGATAGCAGGACGCAGGGATGAATCCAGACCGGGTGAAGGACTCATGGAAAGGGCGGATCTCGAAAATCTGCTGAAGGACGTGGATCCGGAAGAATCCATACTTCTTCTCCAGCACGAACCTTCAGATCTGGATGACCTTGATGAATGCGGAGTGGACCTTTCAGTAAGCGGACATACACATGACGGACAGATATTCCCCGGAAATATAATTACCAGGATACTGGAGGATCAGTCCTACGGCATGAAAGACTGGGGAGAGGCTACAGCCATAGTCACGTCGGGAGTCGGTTATTACGGACCTCCCATAAGAGTTTGTACCATAAGTGAAATCGTGGTTATCGATCTTGTTTAAATAAAAGCTGCAGAAAAAGGGATAAAAGAGGGATAAAAGATATGGAACCTATCAAACACGAACAGCGTAAAGAAATGAAAAAGCGTGCCAGACAGGTAATCAAGAAGCATTATATCTTGCTGGTGGTAATTTGTCTGATCTGCGCGTATTTCGGTACGGAATTCACCTATATCGATTCAGATGTACAGAACCTCTGGAGTCTGATAAACGGTGAAGAGATCAATTTCGGAGACACGTCCATTAAGGACATGGATACAAATACCAGCAGTAAAGTACTGCAGGATCTCCTGGTCAATGACGTAGAGGCCGGAAGGCAGAAGGCCGATGAACAGATGCAGGAGTATGAGGATCAGAAGCTAACGAATGACGTTACCAGCAGGAAAAGCGGTATCTTTGCTGCAGTTGCCAATACCATTTCTTCAGGCAACCTGTATATGATCCTTTTTGACGGTCTTTCGTCAGTTATCCATTCGGACAGAGTGGTTACGGGAATACTGGTATTTATCAGTACGATAGCCGCCGTCGCAATCTGGATATTCCTGAAAAATATGATCAGCGCCATAGTCAGGAGATTTTTCCTGGAAGCAAGGCTCTATGAGGATGTACCGGTTTCACATGCTCTGCACTTCAGACTGGTGAGACGCTGGTTCAGGGCATCCATGACAATGCTGCTGTACAGCGTTTTCTATTATCTCTGGTGCCTTACCATCGTAGGCGCAGCAGTGAAATTTTACTCATACAGGATGGTTCCGTACATAGTTGCAGAGAATCCGGACCTCAAGCCTCTTGAAGCCATCACGCTTTCCAGAAAAATGATGTACGGACACAAGTGGGAGTGCTTCAAGATCGACCTGTCACTTCTCATCTGGTACGTACTGGGAACCGTCAGCTTCGGAGTGGTAACAGCCTTATGGACTGTTCCTTACTCAGTGGCAACCTTCAGCGAGTACTATGTTTTGCTCAGAGATGCAGCTAAAACTGCAGGAATAGAGAACGCAGACAAACTGAACGATACTTATCTCTTCGAATATGCTGATGAAGGTTTCCTGAGACAGACCTATCATGATATCGAAGGAGTTAAAAAGTTCATCGATGAGAACAGAGTCACATTACCTCCCGTCAGGGCATTCTTTGCAAAGAACTTCGGACTGTGGCTGGGCTCCGATGAAGAGAAGAAGATGTACGATGAAGTGGATAACCGCCGTCAGCAGATAGTTGAAGACCGTGCGGTCATCAAGCATAAGATCTATCCTCAGAGACTCAATCCCCGCTGGGATGAAAAGAACAATCTGGAGATCAGAAACGTCAGAGCCATTAGGACATACACGATCTGGTCCATTATTCTGGTATTCTTTGCATTTGCTTTTGTAGGCTGGTGCTGGGAAGTCGGTCTCCATCTCGTTCAGGACGGTGTATTCGTAAACCGCGGTGTAATGCATGGACCATGGCTTCCGATCTACGGCGGCGGAGTGGCGATGATCATCGTTCTCCTTGCAAGATGGAGAAACAACCCTCTTAAGGAAGCAATAATGATAATTCTTCTCTGCGGATGTGTGGAATATTTCACCTCATGGTATCTTGAAATGACCAAGGGAATGCGCTGGTGGGATTACACCGGATATTTCCTGAACCTCAACGGACGTATCTGCGGTGAGGGACTTATGGTATTCGCCCTTGGCGGAATGGCCGCAGTATATCTGCTGGTTCCGATCCTTGATACCTTATGGTCGAAGCTGAAACCAAAGGCTCTGGCAGCTGTCTGCATCGTCTTGCTTGTAATTTATGCCGGTGATATGGTTTATACACATTACGTACCCAACGTCGGAGAAGGCATAACCAATTATGCAGCATATACCCAGATCGAAGACAGCTCGTCTTCCGGAGGTGGAAATTGAAATTAAGCGGTAGGGAAAGAGCAAAAAACATTCTGATCATGGTATTCAGCAATTTTCTCTTTGCTGTATCAGTCACAGGTTTTATAAGACCCCACGGCATTATCCTCGGAGGTGCTACGGGACTTGGATTGCTGATCACGCATTACGTGAACATGAAACTTTCAGTTGTGGTAATGATCATAAACGTGGTCCTGCTCCTCATAGCTTATATCACCATGGGCAAAAAATTTGCTCTTTCGACTCTTGCAAATTCAATACTTTATCCGGCGATGATGTACGTGTTCGAAACGTTTATCACCCTGGGGAAGGTCACTGAGGATCCCATGCTCTCATGCGTTTTCGGAGGAGTGTTGATGGGTATCGGCATAGGCATGATACTCAAGACCGGAGGATCCACCGGAGGAACAGACGTAATAGCTGTGGCTATCAACAAGTATACTCACGTCAATCTTTCCGCTCTGCTTTATCTGGTAGACGGAGTGATCATGGCCTGCCAGCTGATGTTTTCCAACCGCGAACAGGTGCTTCTGGGTATCTTCCTCATGGCGCTTCTCACTCTTACCATGAACAAGATCATGATCATGGGAAAGACTCAGGCAGAGCTTATGATCTTCTCAGATAAGACGGAGGAGATCAAGGAAAGGATACTGGGGCAGGAAGATGCAGGGGCAACGCTTTTCCACATACAGAAGGGCTACAGCGGAAAAGAAGGGGAAGCCATCATGTGCATCATTCCGAGACGTAAGGTATACGACATGTGCGAGATGATACAGGAAGTGGATCCCACGGCTTTCTGGACCATATCCGAAGTAAACGAGATCTACGGAAGAGGCTTCTCATTTGAGAGAAGAGCATAATTATCCCGGGGAAAACCAAGGAGGATCATCGGTTGATCGATAATCTGAAAAAAATAAAGATAACAGCCGCATCAGGTGAAAACCATTTCGTTATGGATCGCGGCTGTTTCACATATGATCAAGAAACAACAAATCCGGAGGTACTGTCTTTTATCGGGACAAATGATACGACTTCCGGATTTGAGTCGCGTTATGAAGCAGGAGACGAAAAGTTTGTAATAAAGGCCGAACACTGCAACAGGCACATCGGACCTACTCTTGAATTCGGATGCAAAGCAATCCCTGAAGTGACCATCTTCAGAGTGGGCAGATCACCCGAAGGAAAGTTCAGATTTTTCATAGCTCAGGGAGAAGCCATGGACAAGCCTAAGCAGTTCTTCGGAACATCGCTTTCCGTAAAGACAGAAGGCAGCGCGGAAAAGATAGTGGATACCACCGTAAGAGAGGGCTGGGAACCTCATTACGCAGTGATCTACGGAAATTGTGCTGACAGCCTTGAGATACTGGGACATATGCTGGACCTTGAGGTTGAGAGATTTTAAAGTTATAATCAGTTTATAGAAGGTTATATTTTACTACAGTTTAGCGAGGGGCATGACATGACACAGGAAAACAGAAGAAATATAATCATACTGATATTTTGCATCATTCTGGCATTGATCAGCTTTTTTATCATAGCTCCGAAGATGTCAGATCCGGCGACTTTTTCTAAGACCATCGACAGTCTTGACGCCAAAAAGACCACAGTCGCAGAGCTTACGGCAGCATCCACTGGAGCTGCGGCGGCCATTACTTTGCTTCCGAATGATATAGGAACTCCCATAGCAGAGAAACTGGTGGATCTCAGCGGCTATTTCATATTGATCTTTTCCGCGATATACATGGAGAAGTTCCTGACAACCATAGCAGGGTTCATAGCTTTCAGATATCTGATCCCTGTGGCTCTTCTGGGACTTGGGGTCAACTGTTTCTTTGGATTTGAGATGATAAAGCGCTTCGGGATCAGGCTTATAGCCTTTGCACTGATACTGGTGCTTCTGGTGCCGGCCAGCGTGGGAGTATCGAATCTCATAGAGCAGACTCATGAGTATTCCATACAGCAGACCATCGATGAAGCGAATAATGCCACGGATGAGATCAACGAAAACAACGACACTGAAAACGCGAATGCGCTTCAGGAGTTTTTCAATAAAGTCAAAGGCGGCGTAGAGGGGCAGCTTAAGAAGTTCGAGAACATACTGTCCAACTTCATCGATGCGGTGGCGGTGCTCATAGTTACCACCTGCGTGATACCCATACTGGTGCTTCTCATATTGCTGATGCTGGTGAGACAGTTCTTCGGAGCCATGGGCTCGGCGCCGGAAGATATCAAAAAACTAAAAGAAACTAAAAACGCCATAATAAAGAAATAAAAAACAAATGGAGGATATAACATGTGGAAATTCAGCGAACTGGAATATAAGAGACCTGACGTGGATGAACTTGTAAAGCTCATAACGGATACCACTGAAGCGGTAAAAACCGCCGGTTCAGGGGAAGAAGTACTGGAACTGATGATGAAGGCTGAAGAGACCAGCAAGGAACTCTCCACCATGTTCACCATCGTTAACATCAGGCATACTCTGGATACGAGGGATGAGTTCTATGACAAGGAAAACCAGTGGCTCAACGAGACTTTTCCCACCATCATGCCTTATATGCTCCGGTTCAACGCAGCCATAGAGGAAAGTCCCTACAGATCATACATAGAGGAGAAACTGGGTAAACAGTACTTCGTGGAGATGGAACTTCAGAAGAAGACCTTCTGCGAAGCCAATATCCCTTTGATGCAGCAGGAGGCCAAGCTCACAGATGAGTATCAGTCCATCATGGCTCAGTGCCAGGTGGAATTCATGGGAGAGGAGAGAAACCTCTACGGCCTCCAGAAATTCTTTGAGGACGATGACAGAGAGGTGAGAAGGGCCGCTTTCAAGGCTTACTCTGATTTCTATCACGGTCACGAAGAGAGACTTGAAGAGATCTGGGACGAACTCATCAAGATCAGAAACGAGATGGGAAGGAACCTGGGTTACGAGAACTATGTTCCCGTAGGATATATGAACCAGGGAAGGACCGATTACGGAAAGGAAGAAGTGGCTTCTTTCAGAGAGCAGGTGAGGACCGTTCTGGTGCCTTTCTGTGAGAAACTGTACGAAGCTCAGGCTAAGCGTCTGGGATACGATAAGATCTATGCTTTCGACGAAAAGAAAGAATTCCCCGACGGAAACGCTCATCCCATCGGAGACGATGATTTCATGATAGCGGAAGCTCAGAAGATGTATCACGAACTGAGCCCTGAAACTGCGGAGTTCATCGATTTTATGATCGATCACGAGCTTCTGGATCTGAAGAACAAGCCGGGAAAGGCATCCACAGGATATATGACGCTTCTTCCTTCTCTCAGCGCTCCCTTCGTATTCTCATGCTTCAATGGCACCATCTTTGACATGCAGGTGCTGACACATGAGCTTGGCCATGCTTTTGCGGGATACAGAGCATGCAGGAAACAGCCTGTGGAGACCTACTATTTCTCATCCACAGACATTGCTGAGATACACTCCATGTCAATGGAGCAGTTCACCTACGGATACGCGGAGAGATTCTTCGGAGATGACGCGGACAAATACAGATTCGCGCATCTTCAGGAGGCCATGACCTTCGTGCCTTTCGGTGTTGCTGTGGACGAGTTCCAGCACATCTGCTATGAGCATCCGGAACTCACACCGAAGGAGAGGACTTATGAATGGCATAAACTTGAAGAAAAGTACATGCCATGGAGGACCTACGACAACGATGAATTCATGGAAAGAGGCGGATACTGGTACCATAAACTCCACATCTATCTCTATCCTTTCTACTACATCAACTATACTCTGACCACCATGGGAGCCATGGAGTTCAAGAAGAAATACGCAGAGGATCCTGAGAATGCATGGAAGGATTATCTGGCGCTGACGGACGTCGGAGGCAGCAAGAGCTATCTGGAGATCCTGAAGTGCGCCAACCTTTCGGTGCCCTTCGAAGAAGGCGCTGTGAAGAAGGCCTGCGGATATGCCATGGATATACTTGACAAGGAAATGGCCCAGATGTGAGTTTTTTGCAAGATCAATACTGAAGAGGGAGGCAGCAAAAAATGAAGATGCAGCACGTTACTATCCTTACGAAATACTTTGATGAGGAAATAAAGTTTTATGAGGACTATGCAGGACTTAAGATCGTAAGAGACATGAGGCCCCACATGGACCTGGTGTTCCTTGCGGACGGACCTGAAGAAACCAAGGTGGAGATCATAAGGAACCCCGAAGCGGAGGGATCCGGAAATCAGTTTATCTCCATGGGCTTCGGAACTGATGACGCAGAGACACTCAGAGAAGAGTATATAGCCAAGGGTCTGGAGACTACGGAGCTTATCTCACCCAATCCTCACGTGAAGTTCTTCTATGTGAAGGATCCTGCAGGAGTAAGGGTACAGTTCGTTGAGGGATGAGCCATGAAAGAGTATAAGACTGTTGGAATTCTTTCCGCTCTCGATGTGGAAAGTGAGATCATATTAAGAAAGATGACGGATAAAGAAGTATCTGTCTTTGCAGGAATGACATTCACCAGGGGACTGCTCATGGGAAAGGACGTCGTTCTGGCAACCTGCGGGGTAAGCAAGGTGAACGCCGCTCTTTTCACCCAGATCATGATAGACCATTTCAGTCCTGACTGCATCCTGTTCACAGGCGTTGCCGGTAGCATGGCCCCTTCTGTAAAACAGATGGATCTGGTGGTGGCGGAGAAACTGACGTTTCATGACGTGAGCCCTCATCAGCTGGAATTCTGTTTTCCCAATCAGATATGGTTCCATACTGATAAAGAACTGTCAGAACTGATCCATAACAATGCTGAAGGTTCAAAGACCGGGGTCATCATAACAGGTGACCAGTTCATTACTTCAAGGGCGCAGAAGAGACAGCTCAGGAAGCGTTTTCCTGAAGCGCTTGCCGTAGAGATGGAAGGCTGCGCTGTGGCTCATGCATGCTATGTCAACGGGGTGCCTTTTGCCATCATAAGGTGCATATCCGATCTGGCGGATAACGGAGCGGAGGATTCTTACGATGCTTTCGAACAGAAGGCGGCTGAGAAGTCGGCATCCATCATCATAAAGACCGTCGGAGATCTGAAGTAAGACAAGATATAAACGGCAACTTTGGAGGGCTTGAAATGAAATGCAGATATGAAAAGAATTATACTGTAGGACCCAGCGACTGCGATCACACTTCACGGATGGGAATGCCTGCAACCTTTGAGGCTTTTATGGATATTGCATCAGAGCATGCAGAATCGCTGAATATCGGCGTTACATTCATGAAGGAAACCGGTCTTTTCTGGCTTACAGCCAAGACCAGGGTGCGCTTTTACAGGAATCCCCGTATGGAGCAAAATATCGTGATAGAGACCTGGCCCCTCAGACCCAGAGGCATACAGGAGATAAGAGACTACAGGATCAGGTCTGAAAGCGGTGAAATACTCGCTGAAGGCAAGACTCAATGGGCGATGCTTGACACCAGATCGGGAGAACTGATCAGAATGGAAGAATTATTTCCTGAGGATTTTGAGTTTGCAGAAGAAAAAGTACTCGATGATCCTTTTCTGAGAGTAAGAGATGACGTTTCCGACTGTGAAGAATTCGGATCATACACTGTCAGATCAGTTGATATCGATCTTGGTGGACATATGAACAACTCCGCGTACGTGAGAGCGCTTTTCGGAGCTTTCAGCACAGCAGAACTTGACGCTATGAAGATCAAGGACTGCGAGGTAAGCTTTAAAAAAACATGTTATGAAGGAGACGTCCTTAGATTTTTCAAAAGGACAACAGATAAAGGAACCGAAGTAGTCGTAAAGAATAACAGCGAAACTGCCATAATTGCAGTCTTCAGAAAATAGGAGACAATTAAAAGCCGGAGGGCATACACATGGAAGAAAGACTTTTAAAAAGAATTGACGAGATAGTAGAGGGACTGGAGCCTGAACTCAGGAAGCTTGCTCTGGACATCCATGACAATCCGGAACTGGGCAATCAGGAATTCAAGGCCTGCCAGTGGCAGACAGAACTGCTGGAAAAGTACGGATTCTGCGTTGAGAAAGAGTTTTGCGGCATACCTACCTCGTATAAGGCAGTATATAAAGGAGCTAAACCAGGCCCGAGGATCGGCATGCTGGCGGAGTATGATGCTCTTCCTGAACTGGGACACGCCTGCGGCCATAATCTGATCGCCACCATGTCGGTGGGATCAGGCATAGCCATGAGGGAATTCGCGGACGAGTTTGGCGGAGAGATAGTTGTGATCGGCACGCCGGCAGAGGAAACTGCAGGCGCTAAAGTAGTAATGGCCAAGAAGGGCGCCTTCGACGATCTGGACGTGGCAATGATGTCACATCCTGCATACGTGGACTTCGATTCAATCAATACCAGCGCGATCAAGTGCTTTCAGGTGGAGTTTTTCGGCAAGGCTTCACATGCGGCGGCATCTCCTGAGGATGGCATAAACGCTCTGGACGCCATGATACAGCTCTTCGTTTCAGTGGGACTCATGCGTCAGCAGGTGAAGGACAGAGCCAGGATCCACGGTATCATCCAGGAGGGAGGCAAGGCTCCTAACGTAATTCCCGATTACACCAAAGCGCTGTTTTACACAAGAGCGCAGAAATTCTCATATGCCATGGAGATCGCCGAAAGGATCTATGATGCAGCCAGGGGTGCAGCTCTTGCCACAGGATGCACGTTCAAGATAGAAGATGCTGAAGAGGACTTCAAGGACACATGTTCAAACATGTATCTTTCTGACATGATGGTAGGGAACATGGAAAAGTATCTGGGCCATAAATTCATAAAGGCCCATGGAGAGCCTATTACAGGAAGCTCCGACCTGGGTGACGTCAGCTACTGCTGCCCGGCTATCCAGACCACTACCGGTCTGTCAGCTCCCGAGGAGGACGTGATCTATAAACCGCATACTCCTGAATTCGCAGTAAGGACCGGATCTGAACAGGCAGTCAGAAATTGTATGGATTTTGTAAAAGGTTTTACCATCACAGCGATCCAGCTTATGACTGAACCCGAGCACCTCGAGAAGATAAAAGAGGAGTTCAGCCACGTCAATGATCCGAGGGTGCAGGAAGCCAAAGCAACTCCGTTTTAAGTTTTGGATCCAAGGGACGCCGGATGGCGTCCTTTTTTATTTGTAAGGATTTGTCAGCGGTTCATCTCTTCACCCCGATGAACTTTTTGCACTAAAAATGTTCTAAATTCCAAAACATATTGCAATAAAAAACCAGAGTGCTATATTTGAAGATGAGCGGGCAATTATCCCGCAAAGGTACACAAAATATTGTGGAATTAATGAGGTGTAATATGGCTTTAAACAAAAAACTGGTTACTGACCCCAAGTGGTGCAAGGGCTGCGGCATCTGCGTAGCTTTCTGCCCTAAGGACGTGCTGGCGATCACCAAGGAAAAGATAGTCATCAGCAATCCTGATAACTGCATCAAGTGCGGACTCTGCGAACTCAGATGTCCTGATTATGCAATTTGGCTTGAGGAGGTAGAGTAATGTCAGATAAGAGATTTCAGTTATTACAGGGAAATGAAGCGGTAGTAGAGGGTGCTATTGCTGCAGGCATGAGATTTTATGCCGGTTATCCCATCACACCTTCCACCGAGATCGCTGAGCGTTCAGCTCTGAGACTTCCTCAGGTAGGAGGCAAGTTCGTTCAGATGGAAGACGAGATCGGCGGTATCGCTGCTGCACTGGGCGCATCCGTTGCAGGTCTTAAGGCAATGACCGCAACATCCGGTCCGGGATTCTCCCTTAAGCAGGAGAACATAGGCTATGCTGCCATCGCAGAGATCCCTATCGTTATAGTTGACGTACAGCGTGAAGGTCCTTCCACAGGACTTCCCACATCACCGTCTCAGGGAGACCTGATGCAGTCAAAGTGGGGTACTCACGGTGACCACCCGGTAATCGTTATTTCTCCTTCTTCAGTTCAGGAATGCTACACTGAAACAGTAAGAGCTTTCAACATGGCTGAGAGATTCAGAGTTCCCGTTATCTTCCTCATGGACGAGATCATCGGACACTTAAGAGAAGGCTGCGAAATGATTCCTCCTGAAGAACTGACCATTTCCAACAGAAGGATCGACAGACAGTTCAACGGTACTCTGGCATATGCAGTTCAGGAAGGAAACTACGTTCCTGAATTCGCTCCTTTCGGAAAGGGCGATCACTTCAACGTAACAGGTCTTTTCCATGACCTTGACGGTTTCCCCACCAATGACAACCAGCAGACTGATTCCCAGGAAAGACGTCTCCTTGACAAGATCACCAAGAGAAGAGACAGGATCCAGAAGTGGGAAGAAGTTGAATGCGACGACTGCGAGACCATGATCGTATGCTTCGGCGGTACTGCAAGAGCAGTGCAGGGAGCTATGGACGAGGCCAAGAAGCAGGACTTCTTCAAGATCGGAATGTTCAGACCCATCACAGTATGGCCTTTCCCTGAAGAAGCGCTCAACAAGATAATCAGATCAAACAAGCACCTGAGACAGATCATCGTTGCAGAGCACAACGACGGACAGATGGTACTTGAAGTACAGAGGATAGTAGAGGGCAGAGTTCCCGTCATCAAGCTCGGCAAGATCGACGGAACCACCATTACACCTGAAGAAGTTCTTAAGAAGATAGAGGAGGAGTATTAATATGCCCAGCAAACTTATAGAAAAGACGATGCGTGTTAACAGACTCCCTCATATCTGGTGCCCCGGATGCGGACACGGCATTCTCATGAGAGACGTTGCGCAGGCAATCTACAACCTCGGACTTGACCCCGATAAGGTAGTTATAGTATCCGGTATCGGATGCTCATCCAGAGCCGCAGGTTATATGAACTACAATACACTTCATACAACACACGGCAGAGCTCTTGCTTTCGCTACAGGCGTTAAGCTTGCCAACCCCGAGCTCACAGTTATCTGCATCACAGGTGACGGAGACTGCACAGCTATCGGCGGAAACCACCTGATCCACGCATGCAGAAGAAACATAGATATCACATCTATCGTTTTCAACAACAATATTTACGGTATGACCGGCGGTCAGTATTCACCTACAACGCCTCATGGCGAAAAGGGAACTACAGCTCCTTACGGAAACATCGACTACAACTTCGATATTCCCAAGCTTGCTGAAGCAGCCGGAGCCACCTTCACCGGAAGATGCACAGCATATAACGTTCAGGGCGCAGTCAAGCTCATAGAGGACGCTATCAAGCATCACGGTTTCTCACTGATCGAAGGAATGTCCGTATGTCCTACGTACTATGGACGTAAGAACAAAAAAGGCGATTCCATAGCTATGCTGAACTGGCAGAAGGATACCTGTATTGACGCTAAGGTAGCTGCTAAGCTTCCTCCTGAAAAGCTCGAAGGCAAGATCCTCATCGGAGAACTTTCAAGAGATGAGAGCAAGGAAGAGTATACAGACATGTATATGAAAATCATTGAGAGATGCGGAGGTAACAAGTAATGGCAAAGACTGAGATCAGAATGACAGGATCCGGCGGACAGGGTGTTATCATGGGCACCATCATTATTGCTGAAGCTGCTTATGAAGACGGTAAGCAGGTTATCCAGTGTCAGGCTTACGGTCCTGAAGCCAGAGGAGGTTCCTCCAAGGCTGAGACCATCGTATCCGATGACAGGATCCATTATACCAAGATCAAATATCCCGACCTTCTGCTTTCACTTACTCAGGAATCCCTGAACAAGTTCAAGGATGCAGTAAAGCCGGAGACCATCTTCGTAGTTGACAGCGACATCGAAGTTCCGGAAGAGATCAAAGCCGCACATAAGGTTTACTCACTTCCTATCCTTGATTCCGCAAAAGACGTTATCAAGAACAAGATGTCAGCTAACATCATCTCCTGCGGAGTTGTAAACGAGATCACTCACGTTGCTACACAGGAAGCAATGGAGAGGGCAGTCCTCAATCACGTTCCCAAGGGAACAGGAGACACCAATCTGGCAGCTTTAAGACTCGGCGGTCAGATGATCAGAGATTACGAAAAATAAAAAAATCTTTCAGTCCTGCCTCGCGACCCGGGGCAGGACTGACTATGCCATTTGGAGGTAAAAAATGGTTTATTTGGGCGGAGTCCTTTCATCGATGCTGGGAATCATCTTCATCGCATTCCTCATCGCTACGATCGGATATCTGGTAGGAGCAATCGAAGTAAAAGGAATATCACTGGGAACAGCGGGCGTACTGCTCATAGCACTGATCTACGGTATTATAGTCAGCAAGGTGCCTGAATTCAACTTCGGCGGAATCGACATTGTACTTTTTGACGATGCTGTAAAGTCTAAGTTCAGTCTGTTTTCCAGCATAGGAACCGCGCTCTTCGTTACATCCGTAGGTCTGATCGCAGGACCCAAGTTCTTCAGATCATTCAATAAAGCGACCATGGCTTACGTATACATGGGTATAATCGTCATAGCCATCGGAAGCATCATCACAGGCGCATTCATCCTTATGGACAAGAACCTTGAGCCTGCTATGGCAGTCGGTCTTATGACAGGCGGACTTACCAGCACGCCGGGCTTATCCGCAGCAAAGGAAGTTGCTGCAGGAGGCGAGGATCTGGTAACTGCAGGCTACGGCATAGCTTATCTCTACGGAGTTCTGGGCGTTGTATTCTTTGTACAGATCATGCCTAAGATCCTGAAAGTCAACATGGACGAGGAGAGGGCAAAGCTGGTTGCAGTAAACGCAGCCACAGCATCCACCCTCAAGAGAGAAGTGAAGAAGATCGAACCCTTCGGTTTCTTCCCGTTCTTCCTTGCCATCGCATTCGGATGCATTCTGGGCGCTTTCAAGATCCCCGGGATCAACTTCTCCCTGGGCAATTCAGGCGGCTGCCTCGTTGCCGGTCTCATAGTTGGACATTTCGGACATCTTGGCGGAATTGACCTCAGGATATCCAAGGAGACCCTTAACTTCATGAGAGAACTGGGACT
>CACYYH010000006.1 GCA_902778565.1 uncultured Eubacteriales bacterium | reverse complement strand
GGGCTTATGCTCATATCCATGGCAGGATCCCTGCGGAACAGTCGGGATGCCATGTCTCTTCCCAGGTCCTCGGCTTTATTAGTGAAGCTCAGGCCTCTTCTGATGCTCTCAAGCTTCCCGGGGTCGTGGATCTTGTACCAGTCCAGCCCTGCTTCAGTAAATTCCGGAAGAGGTTCTCCCTCTGTGTATCTTTCAAGGGCGTTGGCCATGTGTTTCAGACCGCCGGGTGCGCCGCTAAGCAAAAGCTTCATGTTCCTGTCGCTCACCGCGTCCTTCTTCACTTCAGCTTCCGGGAAGATCTCCCTGAGCTTCATCCATACAGATGAAGGCTTGGAAGAATTTCCATCCAGATCAGACATGGAGTAGCTGATGTACAGCTTCTCCGCTGAATCCGAAAGGTTTCTGTAGATGCCCATCTTTTCCTCCATGAGGATGAATGGATCCGTCTTGCAGAACTCCACTCCCTTGGAACGGAAAAGTTCTTTTTCTTCTTCGCCGAAAAGACCTCTGGCAGGCTTTCCCGCAGGAAGCACGCCTTCATTGGCGCCAAGCACCATGAGTGACCTTATCTTTCCGATCCTGGTCCTCTGCATGGTTCCCATTACGAGGCCATCCTTAGCAGGAGGCAGCATGCCGACTTTGATGCCTTCCATGCCGGTCTCCAGCAGGTCTCTGAAGGTCTCTCCATCAAAGGATCTTCCGCCCATGATCTCGGTTATCTGTTTTGTTATGTTAAGGAAGGAATCCCAGACCTGATCCGTCTCTTCTGCCAGGTCGGATCTTCCCTGGTCTGTCTGATCCTTCACCAGTTTTTCTATCTTTGAAGGCAGGTCTGCGCCGTTCTTAAGGATCTCATAAAATTCAGGCATGAACTCCGCGTACGTGCCGGCTTTCATGGCTTTTTTGAGCCTGCTTACGTTTGCCACCGCCTTTTCAGCTAGGGCGCTCAGCCTCTCCAGTTCCTCCGGCTCGTATTCGAAGGAGCCCTTTCTGAAAGGCTTCGTCCACATGGTGCCTCTGATCCTGTACTTTATGGCATAGTTTTCAAGATCTGCGATCTCATCCATATCCAGGTCTCCCATGCCGGTCTTCAGCATGGACATAATGTCCTGAGTATCGTAGTTTTCTATGGCCGCATCCAGAAGCGCCATGATATATCTGATAATGGGATTGTCCGAGGCCTCTCTTCCCCGGTCCATGAAGATCTCCAGGCCGTATTCCTCAAAGACTCTTTTGACGATGGGTCCTCTCACGTCCTGATCGTTCAGTACCAGCCTGATGTCCCCCAGCCTGTAGCCTTTATCCCTGATGAGGTGCAAAACATAGCCTGCGGCGTTTTCTGCCTCGTTGTAAAGGTTTCCCGCCTCTACGAATACCGGCAGTTCCTCGTTGTCCTTTCTTCTGAAGGGTACGGCAGGAAGCGCATATATCTCTCTTTCTATATGCCTTGCTGCGGCGTATTTATGATGATCCGGGTAGGTCTCGATATCTTCCGGCAGGGGTATCTCTTTATGAGGGATCCTTCTGGCCTCGGCCTCTCTTATGAGGTTTCCTGATACGATCCTTCCCAGTTCGAAGAGCTCGCCGTCCCTGCTGTTCCTGTCAAATGAGCAGGAAAGCACCACGTTTACCTCTTCTGCATAGGTCATCAGTTCTCCGATGACTGACAGGGCCTTCGGCGCAAAGCTGTCGAAACCGTAGATCCATATTTTATTGCCTCTTATGAGTTCAGACTTCCCTATCTTGCCCAGGAAAAGATCTATGTAGTCCTCGGAGTCGGTGTACTTGCCGCTGATGGCTTTCTCGTATTCTCCGAATATCAGCTCCAGATCGGAAAGCTTCCTGTAAACGTAGGAACCTTCCCCCACCTGAGCCTTTATGGTCTCCAGTTCATCCGGCCCGGAGTTGTACTGCTTCATCTCGGAGATGAAGTTGTTCACCATCTCCAGGAAGGAATTCTTTCCTTCAAGGCCTTTGAAGATCTGAAGTTCCTCTGCATGCTCTCTCAGCACCTGGGACAGGATCATATGCCTGCCGTACTTGTCTATGAAAGTCCTGCGGGATCCGCCGAGTTCGTTCAGCAGCCTGTAGCCCAGTCTGGACATGGAAATCACCTCCACGTCCATTAGAGCCTTGGCTCCGGTCTCGGCGAAGAGTCTCCTCTCAGCATCCAGGGTGTACTGGTCGGGCACTATGATGAGCGCCCTGCTGTTCACACCTATGTTGCCGTATATGAACTTTTCATGGTCGACAGACTCCCGTCCGCAGTAGATGTTCAGCATGTTTGTTTAAAGTGTTTCAATGAGTTTTTTCAGGTCTTCCGGAGTTTCCGTCTCAAAATCATGTACAGCGTCCGGTATCACGGAGTTGTCGGAATCCGTTATCCTCCAGCCCACAAGCACAGACTTCACGCCTGCGTTGTTGGCGCACTTGATATCGAAGACTCCGTCTCCCACCATCAGGGCTTCTTCTTTTTTGCTTTTCATTTTCTCAAGTCCGAGAAGAATGGGCTCCGGCTCCGGTTTATGCTTGTCCGTGTCGTCGCAGGTAACGAGACCGTCGAAGAGATGTCCTTTGTCAAAAAGTGACAGGTATCTTAAGGTGGATTCCATGGTCCTGGAAGTAACTATGCACTGCTTGTATCCCTTTCCTTTAAGATACTCCACCAGTTCGAAGACACCCGGAATGGTCTTTGCCCAGACGTAGGCTTTATCCTTCTGGAAATCCCTGTAGACCTCTGCTGAATCCTTCGGAGGAACGTCCGGAAATTCCCTTGCCATGGTCACAAGAAGCGGCTCGCCGAAGCACTTGGTAATGTGCTCCACGGGCATCCTGTGTCCATAGTAGTGTTCATATGTATGCTGCCAGGATTCAAGGATCACGTCGTTGGTGTTAAGAAGCGTTCCGTCAAAATCCCAGAGTATGGTGTTTATCATTTCTGCTTGATTCCTTTCATGGTAAGGCCCACTTTGCCTCTGTCATAATCTATGGAAATGATCTTTACTTTTACAGTATCGCCTACGGAGACCACGTCCATAGGGTGCTTCACATACTTATCGCTTAATTGCGATATATGCACCAGTCCGTCGTTCTTAACGCCGATATCCACAAAAGCACCAAAATCCACCACGTTTCTCACGGTTCCGGTCATTTCCATGTCTATCTTAAGGTCCTCGAACTTCTTTACGTCGTTTCTGAAGACCACAGGAGGAGCGTCCTCACGAGGGTCTCTTGCCGGTTTCTTAAGTTCCTCTATGATGTCCGTCAAAGTGAAGCCGCCTACTTCCATCTCCTTAGCCAGTTCCTCTATGGTGGCCTTGTAGGACTTACCCATGTTCAGCAGCTTGATGCGGCTTTCGATATCTCTGGCGCCGCCTTCACGGATGGCGCTCTCGTCCATTCCCAGCTTCTTCATGAGAGCCTTGGCGGCCTTATATGATTCCGGGTGTACCGAAGTAGCGTCCAGCGGTTCGTCTCCCTCGGATATCCTGAGGAAGCCTGCGCACTGGTTGAAGGCCTTTTCTCCCAGCTTGGGCACCTTCATAAGCTGCTTTCTGTTGGTGAAAGCTCCGTTCTCCTCGCGGTACGCTACGATGTTCTTTGCGATGGCGGAATTGATGCCCGCAATATATGAAAGCAAAGAATATGACGCAGTGTTCAGGTCCACGCCCACGCGGTTGACGCAGTTTTCCACCACGTCCGTAAGGGCACCTGAAAGCAGTTTCTGGTTTATGTCGTGCTGATACTGGCCTACTCCTATGGATTTGGGATCTATCTTTACCAGTTCAGCCAAAGGATCCTGAAGGCGTCTTCCTAAAGACATGGCGCCTCTGGTGGTAACGTCCAGGTCCGGATACTCTTCCGTTGCCAGCTTGGATGCTGAATAAACGGAAGCTCCTGCTTCATTAACTATAGTATACTGTATGTCATATCCGTTTTTTCGGATAAAATCAGCTACGACTTCCTCTGTTTCACGGGAAGCTGTGCCGTTTCCTACGACTATGATGTCCGTATGGTATTTATCTACGATCTTTTTAAGGGTGGCCTGGGCTCCCGCGATGTCCTTCTTGGGCTCCGTGGGATAGATGGTGGTGTAAGCTTTGAGCTTGCCGGTCTCGTCCAGCACCGCAACCTTGCAGCCGGTCCTGTAGCCCGGGTCTATGGCGATGATCTTTTTGCCTCTCACGGGAGGAGCCATCAGAAGGTTCTCCGTATTCTTTGCAAAGATCTTCACGGCTTCTGCTTCCGCCCTTTCGGTGAGCATGTTTCTCATCTCTCGCTCGATGGAAGGCGCCATCAGACGCTTGTATGCGTCTTCGATGGTGGCCAGGAGCAGATCGTAGTAGATGGAGGGCTTGCCTCCCTTGACGGGCCTTCTCACGATGCGCTTTTCGATCAGTCCGTAAACTGTGTCAGGCTCGATGGAGACCTTCACCTTCAGCTTCTTTTCCTTTTCGCCGCGGTTGATGGCAAGAACTCTGTGGTTGGGTATCTTGGCGATGCCTTCTGCGAAATCATAGTAGTTTTCGTAAACCGTCTTTTCTTCCTTGTCCACCGCTTCGGTGACTATGACGCCGTGGGTCTGGGTCTTCTCCCTGACCTCGGCGGTAATGTCCGGGTCGTCGGCGATCATCTCGGCGATGATATCCAGAGCCCCCTGAAGAGCCTCTTCAGGAGTGTTCACTTCCTTTTCAGGATCTACAAAAGCTGATGCGATCTCCAAAGGATCTCCCTCGGTATCCATCTGCGCATAGATCTTGACTGCCAGCGGCTCCAGGCCTCTTTCCTTGGCCTTTGAAGCGCGGGTGGCGCGTTTCTGCTTGTATGGCTTATAAAGGTCCTCTACTCTCTGGAGCACTTCAGCCTTTTCGATCTCAGCCCTGAGTTCATCGGTGAGCTTGCCCTGCTCGTCGATGAGGCGGATGACCTCTTCCTTGCGCTCTTCCAGGCCTCTTAAATACTCCAGCCTGTCGTTCAGGTCTCTCAGGAGTTCGTCGGAAAGTCCTCCGGTGGCTTCTTTACGGTAACGGGCTATGAAGGGAATGGTGTTCCCCTCGTCGATCAGAGCCACCGTATCCGTTACCTGCTTTTCTCTTATATTGAATTCCGATGCCAGTTTTCGGTTTATATCCATCAATCTTCGTCCTTTTGCTGTAATTTTGCGTTGATGAAGCCGTCGATCTCACCGTCCATGACGGCGTTCACGTTGGACACCTCAAAGGATGTCCTGTGGTCCTTCACCATTGTGTAGGGCTGGAAAACGTAGGATCTGATCTGGTTGCCCCAGGTTCCCATGCCCATGTCGCCCTTAAGTTCCTTGTTCAGGGCCTTGCGCTCCTCTTCAGCGCGCTCCATGAGTCTCGCCTTCAGGATCCTCATGGCCATGTCCTTGTTCTGGAACTGGGATCTTTCGTTCTGGCAGGTTACCACGATACCGGTAGGAAGGTGGGTGATTCGGATGGCGGAATCCGTCTTGTTTACGTGCTGTCCGCCGGCTCCGGATGAACGGTAGGTATCGATCCTCAGATCATCGGGGTTGATCTCCACCTCCACGTCATCGTCGATCTCCGGTGTAACCTCAACAAGGGCAAAAGACGTCTGTCTCTTACCCTGGGCGTTGAAGGGAGATATCCTCACCAGACGGTGGGTCCCTTTTTCGTTCTTCAGATAGCCGTAGGCATTCTCGCCCTCAGCTATTATCGTTGCGGACTTGATACCTGCTTCGGTGTCGTCCTGATAATCTATGACTTTGACCTTGTAACCCTTCTTTTCACAGTATCTGGTATACATCCTGAAAAGCATCTCAGCCCAGTCCATGGCTTCCACTCCACCTGCTCCGGCGTGGATGGAAAGGATGGCGTTGCAGTGGTCGTACTTACCTGTGAGAAGCGTAGCTATCCTCAGATCCTCCAGGTCGTTTTTCAGTTTGTCAAAGTCTTCAACTATGGAGTCAGCGGTGTCCTCGTCTTCTTCCATTTCGCAGAGCTCGATCATCTCTTCGATGTCCTTAAGCCCCGTCTCCAGACGGTCGTAGGAATTCACCTTGTCCTCCATTGCGCTTTTTTCTTTCATTACCTTCTGGGCATATTCGATATTGTCCCAGAAGTCCGGCTGCTCTATTTCCCGGTTCGTTCTTTCTAATTCATCTAAGACCCTGTCCAGGTCAAAGAGACCGGCGAACTTCAGCCAGTACCGGTCTTAATCCCGGTATTTCCTGCTTGATGGCATCAAGTTTGAGCATCAGTCTTTCCCCTTTCATGCTTCTAAAGCATATATTTTAAGATTTTTTATTCCGCATCCCTGGATACGTTGTCTTCCAGAAGATAGCCGTGTTCCGCTTCCTTAAGGCCCTGTATCACCTGATCCTTGTATTCTGCATCGATAAAGAAAGGCTCCATGGCTCTCTTTACCGGGAAGAATGTGATGGACCTCTTGTTGAGGGCAACGCAGGTTATGTCTTCCCACTTATAGTTCAGGGACGTTTTTCCGTCTTTATAGCTTACGCCTTCTTCGGTCATTTCCAAAGTCTTGGCGCTGTCGTCGTCCATCATTTCATAGACCTTCTTGCGGGAGCCGCTGTATGACATAAAGACTGCCACTACAGCTATCGCCATGGCTATGGTTACTGCAATGTAGATGGGATCCTTTGTGGAAACTGCCAGGTACAGTGCCACCAGCGCCACTATGAAGAAGCCTATGATGCGGATCGCCATGTAGTTGGTCATGGTTTTGGCGGGTCTTCCCGGGTTGCTGTGAACCCTTACGTAATTGGTCCTGATATATGTGACTTCATCGCAGAAGCCGCGGGAACCTGCTTTGGTCATTTCAATTTTCATCTGTTACCTCGTCAATGCTTTCGATGTCTGAAATTCTTATATATAGAGTTACATTAGCATTCTTTATGGGCACAAGCTTGTATTCACCGGTGCCTTCCTTAGCCTCCGGCACCTTCTCATATCTCGGTGCTGTAAATGTGAATTCCACCCAGCTGTCGTCGAAATCTGTTATCTCACCTGTTACAGCATCGTGTCCATACAGGTAAAGGCTGTCATAGACTTCACTGTCGTCATTCAGATAGATCTTTACTTTTTTATCCTTTAAGGAACTTAAGTCAAAGGATCCGCCGCCGTTACTTTCGCCTCCGGGCTCCTCGGCATTCTGATTTCTTAAGAGCTTCTTCAGTTTGGAATCCACGTCCCAGATCCCGATGAGAGCCAGCATTCCTATCAAGTACAGTACCCAGGTCATCTGTCCTCACCTTCTTTCTGAACGACTTTGATGGAGTCGATGAGCTTCTTGTCGATAAGTTTCACAACGCTTTCCTTTTTAGCCGTAAAGCGGATCTTGATGAAATTCTTCTGTACGTCCAGCACCTCCACAGGTGTCTGATAGTTGATCCTGAGATCGCTGGTTTCTGCATCCAGATAGCAAACCTTGCCGATGAGGCTCGAAAGCACGCTTCTTTCTTCTTTGGCTTCCACGTCCACTTCGACGCTCAAGAGGTCGTCCAGGCTCACCTGAAAGAGCTCCGCGATGGCCTTAGCCTGATTGATGTCCGGGTTGGTTGAGTCCGCTTCCCAGTTAGCTATGGTCTGGCGGGAAACTCCCAGTTTCTCGGAGAGCCTTTCCTGAGTCAGGCTCTGTGATTTTCTTAATTCTGTTATCTTTTGTCCAAGTGTCATTTTCGTCACCTCCTGGGGAAACCATAGCATTATGGCCCCTTAGAGTAAACCGAATCTCTTTGTCAAAAATGTCAAAATGCTTTAACATTCACGGTTTTCAGGCGTTTTTTATGGATCACTGCATCCTTCCGTGGCAATTTTTGTACTTTTTGCCGGATCCGCAGGGGCAAAGCTCGTTTCTGCCTACCTTGGGAGTCTCGCGTCTGAAGGTCTCAGGACGCTTGGCATCTTCAGGCTTGGGAGCTGCCTTTGGCATGTTGGGAGATGAATTGCGGCTAGCCTGTCTCTCTGCCGTATCGTCTCTGTACTCGTCCTTGCGCTCCTCTTCCTGTGAAACCACGCTCTTTCTGGCCGTGGTGGTCTTCTGGGTAACGTTGTAGCAGAACCTTACGGTCTCCTCTTGGATGTCCGCTTCCAATTCCTCGAACATGTCGAAACCCTCGTTGGCATATGCCACTGCAGGATCCATCTGGCCCAGAGATCTCAGGCCGATGCCCTTCTTCAAGTCGTCCATGGCGTCGATGTGATCCATCCAGCGGTTATCGATGACTCTCAGCATGACCATCTTTTCCAGCTCGCGCATAGTCTCTTCGCCGATCTCCTTTTCCTTGATGGAATAGAGGTCTCTCATGGTCCTCAGCACTGCCTGCTGAAGATCCTCAGGTGTCCATGAACGCATCTTATCTTCGTTGTATGCCATTTCAGGCCAGTTGAAGGTGATGGATTTGAGCTTCTCGTTCAGCGACGTGAAATCCCATTCTTCGGGGAATTTGGTACCCACGGTTACGGACTGGATGATGTTTTCCACCAGAGTCTCCATCATGCCCAGGATATATTCCTTGACCTCGTCGTTGAAAAGTACTTTGCGGCGCTCGCCGTAGATGACTTCTCTCTGTTTGTTCATGACGTTGTCGTACTGGAGAACGTATTTACGCACTTCAAAGTTCCTGGATTCAACTCTCTTCTGAGCGTTTTCAATGGTCTTGGAAAGCATGCCTGCAGCTATGGCATCTTCGGACATGCCTATCTTATCCATGAGTCCCTGCATGCGGTCTCCGCCGAAGAGTCTCATAAGGTCGTCCTCCAGGGAAATATAGAACTGAGTGATACCGGGGTCTCCCTGACGTCCGGCACGGCCTCTCAGCTGATTGTCGATACGCCTTGATTCATGGCGCTCAGTACCGATGATGCAAAGTCCGCCCAGTGACTTCACCAGTTCCTGCTCCTGCTTGCGTTCCTCAGTAAACTTGTCTCTTAATTCAAGGAAGGTCTCGTGTGCTGCCACGATCTCTTTATCATCTGTAGGAACAAAGGTACGTGCCTTGTATATCATTTCATCTGAGTATCCGTCCTTTGACATCTGACGGATAGCTTCAAACTCGGGATTTCCTCCCAGGATGATATCGGTACCACGGCCTGCCATGTTTGTGGCGATGGTAACGGCGTCTTTCTTACCTGCCTCAGCTACGATTTGAGCTTCCTTGTCGTGCTTCTTGGCGTTCAGCACTGAATGAGGGATGCCATGTTTGCTCAGCATCTCGGAAAGCAGCTCTGATATCTCTATGGATACCGTACCAACCAGCACAGGCTGCCCGGTAGCATGGACTTCAACGATCCTGTCGATGATAGCTTTATATTTTGCCTTCTGTGTGCCGAATACAGCGTCATCCAGGTCCTGACGGATGATCGCTTTATTGGTGGGGATCTCCACAACGTCCATGCCATAGATGTCGCGGAACTCTTCTTCCTCGGTCATGGCTGTACCGGTCATGCCTGCCAGCTTCCGGTACATTCTGAAGTAGTTCTGGAGGGTGATGGTGGCCAGAGTCTTTGACTCCGATCTGACCTTCATGCCTTCCTTGGCTTCGATGGCCTGATGCAGACCGTTGGAGTAACGTCTTCCGTACATCAGACGGCCGGTGAATTCATCTACGATTATGATCTCGCCGTCCTGCACGATATAGTCTATATCCCTCTTCATCATGGCGTGAGCCTTAAGGGCGTTCAGCACGTGATGGTTGTATTCCATGCTCTCGGGATCTCCGAAGTTCTCCAGTCCGAAGTATTTCTCGGCCTTGGCCACGCCGGCCTCTGTCAGCATGACCTTCTTGTCCTTCTCGTCCATGGTGTAGTCTTCTTCCACACGAAGTTCCTTAACGAACTTGTTTGCTCTGGCGTAGAGGTCTGTGGAGTCTTCCCCTCTTCCTGAAATGATGAGAGGAGTTCTGGCTTCATCTATGAGAATGGAGTCCACCTCGTCGACGATGGCATAGTTTAGTTCTCTCTGGATGAGGTTCTCCTTGTAGATCGCCATGTTGTCGCGAAGGTAGTCAAAACCGAATTCGTTGTTTGTGCCGTAGGTGATGTCGCAAAGATATGCAGCCCTTCTCTGTGCATTGTCCATGGAGTGTACGATACAGCCAACGGTAAGCCCCAGCCATGCGTAGATCTGACCCATCCAGTCAGCGTCACGTTTTGCCAGATAATCGTTGACGGTAACTACGTGCACGCCCTTTCCTTCAAGCGCATTGAGGTAGACGGGAAGAGTAGCCACGAGGGTCTTACCTTCACCGGTCTTCATCTCGGCGATCCTCCCCTGATGGATCGCGATGCCGCCGACTACCTGCACCCTGTAGTGCTTCATCTTGAGAACTCTCCATGCGGCCTCTCTGCAGACTGCAAAAGCATCCGGCAGGATGTCGTCCAGCGTCTCGCCTTCAGCCAGACGAGCCTTGAGCTTCGGCGTCATAGCCCTGAGTTCATCGTCGTCCATGGCCTGGTACTTTTCGTCCAGCGCCATTACTTCGTCGGCGATCTTGTCAAGTTTCTTTACTTCTTTAGCGTTAACGTCCCCAAAAAGTTTTTCAAGTAAACCCATTTTGATTTTCGTTGCCCTGCTGCAAAAGATCTGCGCAGGGTTTTCCTTTCCTTATATTGTATATTTTGCCGTCCCTTGGTCGGGATTGATTTTAGTCCGATTTTCAGCGCTATATATTATATCACATTTCAGTCAAGTGCGCCACATAATAATATATATCTGCAGTATGAACAGTCTGTGTCATAAGCGTTCAGAAAGCGCAAAAAACGTCTCCCTTTCCCGAGAGACGTTTTGCAGTAAAATATATACAGCTGTTTTATTTTGCAGCATAATCCTCTGCAGCCTTTGATAAAGCCAGAATATTTTCAAGAGGGCTGTCTGCAGGAAGCTCGCACCCTGTGCAAGGAATAGTTCTTCCGTTATGAGCTGCTGCTTTTTCAAGTATGCTCATGGTATCGTTATATACTTCATCAGGCGTTCCTTCAAGCATCACGCCTGCAGGATTTATGTTCCCTACCATTACCATTTTGCCCTCGCACTTATCAAGCATGTCATCCAGATCGACCATGTAATCTACGGAGAAGAATTTAGCTCCGAAATCTCTGATAAGTTCGACTCTCTGTCCGGCCTTTCCGCAGATGTGAACGAGTACAGGAGTTTCCTTATGCTCTTTCAGTTCAGCATACTTCAGATAGTAAGGATATACGGTCTTCTTGAACATCGGGAAGGAAATCATATCACCGGAAGATACGGGATCGCAGCAGTTGATGATATCGCAGCCTGCTTCAACGATGAGATCAGCATATACTGCAATGCAATGGGCAGCGAATTCCTGGAGTTTGGGAAGCCAGGGCTCACGTTTGCCAAGAGCCATCATGAGCTGCTCCATGCCAATCAGGATGCCGCATGCGGTGAGCGGTCCGTCATGTCCGGTCATAAGCGGGTATTCGTCTCCGACTATAGCCTTCACAGCCTTGACCTGGTTGAGACCTGCCTGAACGTAACAGTCAGCCAGAAGCGCCTCGCGGATCTCGGCGTCTGTCAATTCGGGAATCTGGTTTTCAGGATCGTCAAAAGCCGGTCCTACTACGATCGGCGCTCCTATAACATCTGCCTTGACGCTTGATCCAAAAGCATGAGCCCAGGCCATCCATACGCTTCCGCCAACGTATATGGCGTCGCTCTTCATCTCCTTGAATCCGTCAACAAGTAACTGAGCTCCAAGGTCGGGAAGTTTGAACATTTCTTCATAGCTCAAGCCGTGTTTTTTGCAGATCCACGCTGAACCTTCAAGGGGAAACACCGCGGGTCTGTCGACCGGTTCGAAATTCATGGTAGCGAATACACGCTCCTTCGAAGTCATTGTCATCATAAATCACTCTCCTCTTTGATAATTGTGTCTCTGCAATTAGACTTTGTCTAACTATAACATATTATATCATATTGTATTTACAAAAATACAAAATATTCTTGCGGTCCCATCGTATCAGTTTGCTGATTTTATTCATTATCTTCATCAAATAAAAAACCCGGGCGTTCCCGCCCGGGTCAGATCCAAGTCTGTTATGCGATGACTCCGTCAACCTTTGCCATGTGGTGAAGCATGTTCAGGAGGTTGGAGCAATAACCGAATTCGTTGTCATAGTATGCGATGAGCTTGAAGAAGTGGTCGTTCAGTTCGATGGTCTGTCTTGCGTCGAAGATGGATGTGCAAGGATCGCCAACGAAGTCGCCGGATACTACTTCATCGTCTACGTACTCGATAACGCCCTTCATGTAAGTCTCGGAAGCTTCCTTGATCTTTTCTCTGAGAGCCCAATGTGAAGTGGGTTTCTCGGTAATGATGTTAACGTCGATAACGGATACGTCAGCTGTAGGAACTCTGTAGGAGATACCTGTCATCTTGCCCTGAAGGGAAGGAATAACGAGGCCTACTGCCTTAGCTGCTCCTGTTGTGGAAGGAATAACGTTTCCGAATACGGATCTTCCTGTTCTCCAGTCCTTAAGGGACTTGGCGTCTACTACCTTCTGCTTGGCTGTAGCAGCGTGGATAGTGGACATGAGGCCTTCCTTGATTCCCCAGTTGTCCTCTACGACCTTCATGAGAGGTGCGAGGCAGTTGGTGGTGCAGGATGCGTTGGAAATAACTGACATGTCGGAGGTGTACTTCTCGTGATTTACACCATATACGAAAGTAGGAGTTACTTTATCCTTGGCGGGTGCGGAAATGATAACGTGCTTAGCGCCTGCTTCGATATGATCAGCGCACTTGTCGGATGTTACGTAAGCGCCTGTGCAGTCGATAACATAATCAACTCCTGCTGCCTTCCAGGGAATCTCCTTGGCATCTGTAAACTTGTATACATCGATGTGCTTGCCATCGATGAAAACGCCTGTGTCATCGTGGTCGAGGCTCTTGGGAAACCTTCCGAAAATGCTGTCATACTTCAGCATGTATACCAGATAATCCAGGTCTGCATTTCTCCAGTTGATAGCGCGGATATCGATGTCGGGGCAGTTCATAGCCGCACGGATAACCACTCTTGCAATTCTTCCAAAACCGTTGATACCAATTCTGATCGCCATTTGAATAATCTCCTTTTCTCTTATGACTTTGATCGTTTTTTGATTTCTCATAACCGCGCCAAATGGCGCAATCTCTTACAATTACACTATACACCAAGAGCCCTTGATTGGCAAGGCTACTTTTGATCTGTTTTTCTTATGAAAAGCTTTCCCAGGTCCAGTTCCATGGCTATCATGCTCACTACCAGGATTACTTCTCCCACGTATGCCCTGGGGATCAGCATCTCACCCAGCACCAGTCGTGCTGCCAGTCTGGAAAATACCGGCTCCAGAGTATATATGACGCCTACGCGGCTGGCATCCGTGTACTGCTGTGCGACGGACTGGGCGATAAAAGCAAAGCCTGTGGAAAACAGCATTAAAAACAGCAGGCAGCCCCAGATCTTACCGCTCTGAGGAAGTACAGGAGTCTCCAGGACAAAGGCGCTTATGGCAAACCATATACCTGCAAAGCCCAGTTCCAGCACACCTGCCTGAAACGCATCTATCTCATCTCTTTTGACAAATATCTCGTTGAACACGAGATAAAATCCGCAGACCACGGCGCAGAGCAGGCACAGGATATCGCCGAAAGCCATCCTCATTTGTGAATCCAAAGTCATCAGGCCGATGCCCACCGTACAGGCTGCCGCGATGAAGAAAAGCTTTTTCTCAGGCATCTTTTTAGTCACAAAGATGCTTACTATAGGTGTAAACAACACGGACATGGCGATAAGAAAACCCGCGTTTGAAACGCTGGTGTACTGAAGTCCGTATGTGTTCAGGGCGTAGACCGCGAATATCAGGACCGAAAGGATCGCGCTGGCCTTGACGGTCTCCCGGTTTACGTTCCTCATCTTTTTGAACATGACTGCAGCTATGAGAACGAAGGCTCCCAGGAACCTGTATGCGTTGAGAGTCATGGGCTCAAGTTCTTCCAGGCAGAGATCCATCAGCATATTGGACATACCCCAGGCCATGGTCACCATAACCAATGCCATATCTGCATAAAACGCTTTTTTGTCCCTCTTCATTTCTTTGCCTGCCTTTCAGTGCAATATACCGGTCTGATTCATTTATTATACCATAGCGACTGAAGGATTTGGCAATTATTCTCTTACTCCAAAACGACAAACTTAAAACGCTGCTCAGCTGAGCAGCGTTTTTTTAATCGTCTTTATGCGCCTTTTTCCAGTCTTTGATCTGTTTAAGGCGTTCTTTGTATTTGCTTTCCAGACCGTTGTCTGAAGGTTTGAAATATTCTCTTCCCACCAGTGAATCCGGCAGGCACTGCATGGAGGTTATGTGTCCCTCGTAGTTGTGGGCATATTTGTAGCCCTTGCCGTAGCCGATCTCCTTCATGAGCTTGGTCACTCCGTTCCTGATGTTCAGCGGAACCGGCTCCGCCATCATCTTCACCGCGTCTTCCCTTGCCTCCATATATGCAACGTCCATGGCGTTTGACTTAGGCGCCATTGACATGTATACCACGGCTTCCGTTAGGTGAACGGTGCATTCCGGCATGCCGATGAAGTGGCAGGCCTGATAGGCTGCAACTCCTATCTCCATAGCCCTGGGATCTGCAAGTCCTATGTCCTCTGCTCCGAATCTCAGCACCCGGCGTGCCACGTACAGCGGGTCCTCCCCTGCTTCCAGCATCCTGGCCAGCCAGTATACAGCAGCGTCGGGATCGGAGTTTCTCATGGACTTATGAAGGGCTGAGATCAGGTTGTAGTGCTCCTCTCCGTCCTTATCGTACAATAACGATTTCTTGGAGATGCACTGTTCCAGAGTCTCTTTTGTGACGGTGGTCACGCCCTTCTTGTCAACGTCGCCGTTCAGGATCACCATCTCCAGGGTGGAAAGCGCCGTTCTGGCGTCTCCGTTGGCGAAGTTGGCGATCATGTAAAGCATGTCCTCGTCGATCTTTATGTCCTGTCCGCCGAAGCCGCGCTCGTCATTAAGAGCATGCTTGAGAAGCTTCACCAGATCGTCTGCTGACAGAGCCTGGAGTACGAATACTTTGCAGCGGGACAAAAGAGCGCCGTTTATCTCAAAGGACGGGTTCTCAGTTGTAGCGCCGATCAGTATGATGGATCCTTTCTCAACGAAGGGCAGGAAAGCGTCTTGCTGGGCTTTATTGAAGCGGTGGATCTCATCTATGAAAAGAATGGTCTTTTCCCCGAACTTGCGGTTTTCCTCGGCCTGCTGCATCACCTGCTTGATCTCTTTGATCCCTGAGGTGACTGCAGAGAAATCGATGAAAGCAGCTCTGGTACGGTTGGCTATGATCCTCGCCAGAGTGGTCTTGCCCACTCCCGGAGGTCCCCAGAATATCATGGAAGATACCTGGTCGCTCTCGATGAGCCTGCGAAGGACTTTGCCTTCACCCAGGAGATGCTCCTGTCCCACGTATTCGTCCAGGTCTCTGGGTCTCAGTCTGGCCGCCAAAGGCTGTGCTATTTGGTTTTCAAACAAATTGATCTGTTCCATCTGGTCCTTTAAAGGCTGTAGCCTTCCATGATCTTTCTTGCCACGAATACTCCGCTGGCGGAAGCGTGTGAAAGTGAATGGGTCACGCCGGATCCGTCGCCGATGACGTAGAGTCCTTTGCACTGGGTCTCAAGATTCTCGTCAAGTTCAACTTCCATGTTGTAGAACTTGACCTCCACACCGTAGAGCAGCGTGTCATGGTTAGCAGTTCCCGGTGCGATCTTATCAAGGGCATATACCATTTCAATGATGTCGTCCATGATGCGCTTGGGGATCACCAGGGAAAGGTCTCCCGGGGTGGCTGCCAGCGTCGGTCTTACAAAGCTCTCTCTGAGTCTGCTCTCGTTGGTCCTTCGTCCTTTGATCATATCGCCGAAGCGCTGCACGATAACGCCGCCGCCCAGCATGTTGGAAAGGCGCGCGATGCTCTCGCCGTACTCGTTGGATTCCTTGAAAGGCTCTGTGAAGTGCTTGGTCACCAGAAGAGCAAAATTGGTGTTCTCGGTGTGAAGCGCAGGATCCTCATAGCTGTGTCCGTTAACGGTCACTATGCCGTTGGTGTTCTCATTTACCACGACTCCGTGAGGGTTCATACAGAAGGTCCTTACAAGGTCGTTATACTGCTTGGTCCTGTAGACGATCTTTGATTCATAGAGTTCATCGGTAAGGTGTGAGAATACTTCGTGAGGAAGCTCTACGCGGACGCCGATGTCCACACGGTTGGAATTGGTCTTGATGCCAAGATCTTCGCATACGGTCTCCATCCACTTGCTTCCGGAACGGCCTACGGAGATTATGAGTTTATCGCAGGCATAGGTTCCCTTGCTTGTATCGATCTCATAACCTTCTTCAGTCTTTCTCACCTTTGTGACCTGAGTGTTGAAGGAGAACTCCACCTTGTCCTTTATCTCATTGTAAAGGTTCTCCAGCACGACGTAGTTCTTGTCGGTTCCCAGATGTCTTACCTGAGCTTCCAGAAGCTTCAGGTCATGCTCAAAGCATTTCTTCTTGAGATTGGAGTTGGCTGTGGAGAAAAGTCTGGTGCCGGCACCGCCGTGCTCCATATTGATCTCGTCCACATACTTCATGAGACGGATGGCCTTCTGACGGCCGATGTACTCGTAGAGGCTGCCGCCGAATTCATTTGTAATATTATATTTGCCATCGGAAAAGGCCCCTGCTCCTCCGAATCCGCTCATGATGGAGCAGGTCTTGCAGTGGATACAGGTCTTTACCTTCTCTCCGTCGATGGGACAGTGTCTTTTGCTCAGTTCATTGCCCTGTTCGAAGCAGGCAATCTTGAGATTGCGGGATTTTTTGGCAAATTCGTGGGCGGCGAAGACTCCTCCCGGACCGGCGCCTACGATGATAACGTCATATTTAGTCATTATTTCTTCCTCATTCTATACATAAAACAAGCCATCAGTTCCCTGATGGCTCCTTGCGGTCTCGCTTATTTCTTAACGGTTCCATCCGGGTTGAATACCGGCAGTTCCTCCAGGTATGTGATGTCCTCTCTTCCGAGAGCATCACCTTCAGCAAGGACGGTGAAACGTCCTACGATGTTGCCGCCTGCGCGTTCTACCAGATTCTCCAGGGATCTCAGGGACTCTCCTGTGGAGATAACGTCATCCACCAGAAGAACTCTCTTGTCCTTGATCATATCTATTTCTCTCTGGCCGATGCAAAGCATCTGGATGTGATCTGTTGTGATGGAATCAACATCCGTGGTCAGAAGGTTTTCCATGTAAAGCTTGGGGCCTTTGCGGGCGATGACGTAGTTGTCAGTGCCTGCCTGGCGTGCCATCTCGTAGCAGAGAGGAATACCCTTGGCCTCTGCAGTCATCAGCACATCATATTCAGGTGCCCTCTTCAGGAGTTCTGCTGCGCATGCCTTGGTGATCTCAACGTCGGAGAACATGATAAAAGCTGCGATATAAAGGTCATCAGTTACTTTGCAAAGCGGGAGCTGTCTCTTGAGTCCTGCAATTTCCATTTCATAATACATTGGCTTTACCTCTCTATACTTGATATATTCCCAACAGAATTATTATACATTAAACTGTCTGCAGTTGCAAGGGATGGCTTGAAAATCCCTTATCCACCGCGTTTTTCTTTTCTTCCTGAGTTCATAAGCACGATGGAGAACAGCACTATGACCAGTCCCAAAGCATTCACAAGGGTGATGTTTTCACCGAATACCAGAAGTCCTATGATGGTTGCGATTATGGGCTCCACAGAAGCAATGATGGGCACTCTGGAAAGTTCTACGTCATGTGATATGCCGTTCATATAGAAAAGATACGATCCAACGGTGGGTATAAGTCCATAGCCGAATGCCAGCAGCCAGAAATGAAGGTCGCTTACTGCAGCTATCTTCGGGATCGGATTCGATATCAAGGCAAGTGATATCCAGCCGAACAGAAAGTTGTAGAACACCATTGTAAATGGATCCACCTCATCAGATGTGAACTTCCCGAGGATCGTTACCATAGCGTAAAAGAATCCTGCCCCTATGCCCAGAAGTATACCTATACCGGATACCTTAAGAACGCTCAGGTCTCCTCCCGTTACCATTATGAAGCATCCCAGGAGGTTTATCACAAGGGATATCCCTTTACGGGCGTTTATCTCTTCCTTGAACAGAAGCCTCGACAGGATGCTCACGAATATCGGCGCAGTATAAAGGAGCACCGAACCCATGGCAACTCCCACGGAGTTGATGCATCCGCTGTAGGAAAGGTTGAAAAACGCCTGAGTGACCAGACCCATGATAAAACACTGCAGAAGGCCTTTTTTGCTGATCTTAAAGTAATTCCTTCCTGACTTCAGGCTCATACCCATGAGAAGCGGTATGAGGATGATCCACGCGCAGAAGATGCGCATGAAAGCAGTCAGCTCCGTATCGACTCCAAGTCCGTTCAGCTTTCTGACGAAAAAGCCTATGCTGCCCCAAAGGATGCCGGCACAAAGAACCAATATATATCCGGTTGTCGCATTGCTGTCTTTTTTCATCACAAAACTATTATATATTCTTACTGAAATTTGTCCAATGATTTTGCATAAAAAAACGCAGCATCATTGCGATGCTGCGCGTGTTTTTGATTATTACATGGTGATCATACAGAACTTCAGGATGAAAAGCAGTGCGATGATGGTTACCATAATGTCTTTTGCTTTGTACTTTCCGGTGAAGATGGTGATAACTGTGTAGGTGATAGCTCCGATTCCGATGCCGTTGGCGATGGAATATGTGAGAAGCATGGAAATTACCGTCATGAATCCGACTGCTGCGGATGTGAGGTCTGTCATGTCGATCTTCTTGATGTTGCCCAGCATGAGAACTCCTACGTAAACAAGTGCGGGAGCAGTAGCGCAGGCGGGAACAACGGATGCAAGCGGTGTCAGGAACAGGCAGAGGAAGAAGCAGATGGCAACGGTCACTGAAGTGAGACCTGTACGTCCGCCTGCGGATACGCCTGTTGCGGATTCAACGAAGGTTGTGCAGGTGGATGTTCCGAGCATGGCTCCGAGTACTGTGGCTGTTGAGTCTGCCATCATACACTTGTCAAGGTTGATGGGGTCACCGTTTTCATCCAGCATATCTGCTTCGGATGCTGTTCCATAGAGGGTTCCGATGGTATCGAACATGTCTACCAGACAGAAAGCTACGACAAGCATTATTCCGCCTAACATTCCTCCTACCAGTTCAGGGCTGAAAGCAGCGTGCCATGATCCTGCAGTGAAGACTCCGAAAATTCCTACGTCAATGAAATCTCTAAAGGACTGTCCTACCTGGCTGTAATCGAATTGAGGTGCTTCTCTGACGATCACATAATAGAGAAGTGCGGTGGAAAAGATACCGATAATAACGTTGCCTCTGACTCCGCGCTTTCCAAGGATAACGATGATAAGGAATCCTATGAAACCGAGGATGGCAGGTACGACGTTCAGGAGTTCTCCGTTGGCGATGGCTCCGTGGATATCAACCAGCTGAGTCAGGGTGTACTGATTGTCCTGGATGAAGCCTACGTTCTGGAATCCGATGTAAGCGATGAAGAGACCGATACCTGCGGAAACAGAAACCTTGAGTGCCGGAGGCATTGCTTTGGCTATGTACTGTCTGGCTCCAGTAATGGAAAGAACCAGGAATACAAGACCTGAAACGAATACTATAACGAGTCCGGCATGATAGCCTTCAACGGGATCTCCTCCGTTCATAAGCTCCGGAAGAATGAAACTTACGAAGAAGAAGGAGTTGAGTCCCATGCCGCAGGCCTGTGCAAAAGGCATCTTGGCATAGAGTCCCATGATGAGAGTTCCTGCTACGGCTACAAGGATGGAACCTACGTAGACCGCGTTCCAGACGTTTCCAAGGCCTTCACTGAAACCTGTTATCTGGTTGGGGTTTACGATGATGATGTAGGCCATGGCAAAGAACGTGGTAAGGCCTGCAAAGATCTCAGTCCTTACGGTTGAACCTCTTTTGGAGATCTCAAAAAACTTGTCCATAACTTATAAGTCCTTTCTTTATATCAAAATACAATAATTGACTGTTTAACGGTCTTCTCTGAAGTAGTTTAGACCCAGACCCTGCGGAGGCTGGTCTTCCCTTCTCTGTCTCATGGATACCATGATCAGCACCAGAGCGGTGGCAATGTAAGGTACGATCTTGTAGATCTGCGTGGGCAGGAAAGGAATGGGCAGTCTCAGGTAAAGGATCAGCAGAGCTCCGAAGAGAGCTGAACCCCAGAGCGCGTTTATAGGTCTCCACAGACAGAAGATAACCAGAGCTACGGCTACCCAGCCCTCGCCTGAAAGACCGCTGTGGTTCCAGACGGAGCCGGCGATGGTCATGGTGTACACCATGCCGCCTACGGCGCTGATGCCGCCGCCGATGACGGTGGCCAGATATCTGTACCGGGTGACGTTGATGCCGGCGGCATCAGCCGTCGCCGGCGACTCTCCGACTGCCGCAAGGAAGAGTCCCTTGCGGGTCTTTTTCATGAACCATGCCATGACGAGAGCCATGATCACTCCCAGATATACGAAGAGGTTGTAGCTGAAGAGTATCTGTCCCAGCACGGGGATCTTTTGCAGCGCTGCGGGAAGTATGGGCTCCGCAAAAGCAGCTTTCAGCGCGTTGGAAATGGTTACGTTTCCGCCGACTTTGATCCTCATGAGTTCTCCCACGAACTGACCTACGCCGGTACCGAAGATGGTAAGCGCAAGACCGGTAACGTTCTGGTTCGCTCTTAAGGTTATGGTCAGGAAGCTGAAGATCAGTGATCCTATGCAGCCTATACCGAAGGAACAGAGGAGGGAGATGGCTACAGCCACTGCGCCGCTGGCGCTGTCTCCTGCTGCATTTCCGTAAAGGAAGGCTCCCATGAGTCCGAAGGCTCCGCCCATGAACATAAGGCCTTCAACTCCCAGGTTCAGGTTTCCTGATTTTTCTGTAAGTATCTCACCGGAGGTTCCGAAGAGAAGCGGTGTGCCATTGATGATGGCAGCCTTGATAAGTCCTATGATATTGAAACTCATTTCGCTGCCTCCTCTCCTGCGGTCTTAACGGCAGGCGTTGCCGGCTCCGCGTGTTTATGCTCTTCTTTTCCTCTGAAGATCATCTTGTAGTTGATGAAGAATTCACATCCCAGCATGCAAAGGAGTATGATACCGGTGATGATGTCCGAGATGGATGCGGGCACTCCAAGGCTGGTCTGGATACTGGAGGCTCCCTTTGAAAGCACTGCCAGCATAAGTGAGATGGCTACCATTGCGAAGGGATTCAGCTGAGCAAGCCATGTTACAGTGATGGCTGTGAAGCCTACGCCTCCGGCAACGTCGGAGTACAGTGTCTGATTGGCGCCGGATGCAACCATAAAGCCTACCAGTCCTGCGATGCCTCCAGAAAGGCAGGCAGTTCTGATGGTGACCTTGGTCACGTTCATTCCTGCATACCTTGCGGTATTCTCGGATTCACCCAGGACCTTGATCTCATAGCCGTGTTTGGTCTTTGACATGTAAACGTACATGAAGGCTGTCAGCACCAGCACGATTATCCAGCCGATATGCACTCCCAGAACCTTGGGGAGTACGGCTGCATTATCGAACATGGGTATGATCTGCGATCCGGGTTTGCCTTCCCAGGGACCGCCCTGAAGCCAGCCTACTATACCGATGGCTATATAGTTCATCATCAGTGTGAACAGAGTCTCGTTGGTTCCCCACCTTGCCTTGAACAGTGCGGGGATGCCTGCCCAGATAGCTCCGAATATGATGGAAGCGATACCCATCACGATGAGGAGCACCGGTGAAGGCATTGAATGGGCCATGTTCAGCGCAAAGAACGTAGCCGCCATGGCGCCCATGGTGATCTGTCCCTCAGCTCCGATGTTCCAATATCTCATGGCGAAACAGGGAGCCAGGGCCAGAGCAGTTCCAAGAAGAGGAACAGCGGTCTTCACAACCTGTCTGATTCCGGTGACTTTGCCCAGGGAACCTGAAAGGATGGTTCCGTAAGCTGTCAGAGGATTGGCTCCGGCGATGAGGAATACCAGTCCGCCCAGGATAATGGCGAAGACCAAAGCTCCGAGTCTGATGAGCCAGATCTTTGACTTAGCCATGTTCTGTCTTTTAGTAAGACGGATAAGAGGTTCTTTTTCTTTCATTTAGTTTGCCTCCTTTCCGCCGAGTTTTGTCATCAGAAGACCTACTTCTTCTTTGGTGGTCGTTCTGGCATCCACGATGCCTGAGACCTTACCGCCGCAGAGGACGAGGATCTTATCGCAGAGTTCCAGAAGCACGTCCAGGTCCTCTCCTACGAAGATCACCGCAACGCCCTTCATCTTTTCCTCTGTCATCATGTTGTAGATCGTGAATGAAGTATGGATGTCCAGACCGCGGACTGCGTATGCGCTCATGAGCACCGAAGGCGCCTGGGCGATCTCACGTCCTACCAGTACCTTCTGGACGTTTCCTCCGGAAAGTTTCCTTACCGGATAATCGATGCCGGGAGTCTTGACGTCCAGGTTCACCAGAACCTGTTCCGCCAGTTTTTCCGGACCCTTGGTATCTACGAAAATGCTCTTTCCTTTGTTCCAGGATCTGAGCATCATGTTTCCTGTCATTCCCATGCCGCCTACAAGGCCCATGCCCAGTCGGTCCTCAGGCACGAAGGCCAGGGAAACGCCGGCGTCCTTGATCTCCATGGGTGTCTTTCCCACAAGCTCAGCCGGGCTTTTTCCCTCTGGGGTATAGATGATGGATCCCTTGGATATATGACGAAGTCCCGCAATGGATTCCAGAAGCTCCTTCTGTCCGGAACCTGCAATACCTGCGATTCCCAGGATCTCTCCGCCGTAGGCGATGAAGCCCACGTCATCCAGCTTGACCATTCCTTCGCTGTCCCTTACGGTAAGGCCTGCAACCGTCAGCCTGGGCTTGGGATCCACGGGATCGGGTCTCTCGATATTGAGTGAGACTTTGTGTCCCACCATCATTTCGGTGAGTTCCTTTTCGTTGGTCTCCGCCGTTTTGACAGCTCCGATGTACTTGCCCTTGCGAAGTACTGCGACCACGTCGGAGATCTCCATTACTTCGTTCAGTTTATGGGTTATGAGGATGATGGACTTGCCGTCGTCCCTCATGGCCCTGAGTATCTTGAACAGCTTGCTGGTCTCCTGGGGAGTCAGCACAGCTGTAGGTTCATCCAGTATAAGTATGTCCGCCCCTCTGTAGAGCACTTTGATGATCTCTACAGTCTGTTTCTCGGATACGGACATTTCATAGATCTTTTTGTCAGGGTCGATCTCGAAGCCGTATCTGTCTCCGATCTCCTTTACCCTGGTTGATATCGCTTTTCTGTCAAGTTTGCCCTGCTCCTTAAGTCCTAGGACTATGTTCTCAGCAGCCGTAAATACGTCCACCAGTTTGAAGTGCTGGTGGATCATGCCTATTTTGTTTTCAAAGGCATCTGCAGGTGATTTGATGGTGACCGGCTTTCCATCGATGAGGATCTCGCCCTCATCCGGAAAATATATGCCCGCCAGCATATTCATGAGAGTGGTCTTGCCCGAACCGTTCTCACCCAAAAGAGACATTATCACACCGCGGTCCAGATAAAGGTCAACGGAATCATTGGCCTGGATGGATCCGAAGCGTTTGCTTATCCCTCTGAATTCCACTGCATGTGTGGTTTCTGACATAATGTGTTCCTTTCGACAGTTCACTTTTCCTGCAGGAAAAGGCTTTCTCCGCAAAAAATCTTCCTGTAACTGAAAACCCAAAAGAGGACTTATGCAGTCCTCTTTTGGAAATATTGATTTTTATCGAAATTAGTATGCTTCGTTGAGCAGTTTGATTCCGTCTATCCTCAGTGCGAAATAAGGAGCGGACTGGAAGTATGATTCATGGAATGCGCCGTCAAATACAGCCTCTTCGCTGTCAGGTGCAAAGTCTCCGTCTGTGTCAAGAGCAAATGCTGTGGTAACTTCCTTACCGTCAACGGTGAATGTGGAGGTATCGAATACCTGGATCTCGCCGGATTCGATCTGAGCTCTTACTTCATCAAGCTTAGCCTGAGTTCCCTCAGCTGCGATAGCTTCGTTGAGTTCTGTGAGAGCTACGTCGCCGTCCTTAAGACCGTGCTGGCAGTAATCCTGATCTACAGTACCGCCGTTAACGATGGTCTCGATAACATATACAAAATAGTTTGTCCAGTCGATTCTTGAAGAGATGAGTGATGCCTCGGGAGCTACGTCAGACATGCTGATGTTGTATCCTACGTGAGGAACTCCGTTGGACTGAGCTGTGGTAGCAGGTGTGGTGGAGTCAGAGTGCTGAGAGATCAGCTTGGCTCCCTTGTCGATAAGGTCCTGAGCTGCAGCAGCTTCCATAGTGGGATCTCCCCAGGAGCCGATGAACTCAACCATCATTGTAGCGGAAGGGCAAACAGATCTTGCGCCGAGGAAGAAGGAAGTATATCCTGAGATAACCTCTGCGAAGGTGTAAGCTCCAACGTAACCGATAACTGCTTCTTCAGCCTTGATCTCGCCCTTGTCGACCATTTCCTGAAGCTTCATGCCTGCAGCAACGCCTGCAAGATAACGTCCTTCATAGATTGAAGGGAATGCATTAACGGTGTTAGCAAGGTCATCTTTCCATGAACCTTCATTGGTCATCCCAACGAATACTGTGTCAGGATAATCTCCTGCAACGGTGAGCATTGCGGGCTCCATACCATAGGAGTTGCAGAATACTGCGATGCATCCTGCGCCTGCAAGTTCTTCACAGTCAACAGCGACCGGGTCACCTTCAGGGTGATTGTAGGTCTTTGTCCATTCGATGTTGATGCCCTTGTCTGCCAGGATCTTCTGAGCTTCGTCAGCAGCCATGTAGAAGTTTCTGTCATAAGCTGCATTGTCGTCTCCGATGCAGACCATACCTACCTGGTATACGGTATCTCCTGCTTCTTCGCTTCCGCCTTCATTTGAGGATCCGCCGCCGCATGCTGCGAAGCAGAATACCATGGAAATAACCAGCAGAACTGCTAAAAATTTCTTCATTTTTCTCTCCTTGTTTTGCGAATAAAAACTATTGATTTTCAGTGATTTTTTACCCTTTAATTATACATTTTTTCGGGGTCATTATCAATTGAAAAATGGGGTATTTCCGAATTATTTTTGCATAAAAAACAGAGTGTTCACAAATAATCGAACGCTCTGTTGTGATGTTTCATAAAACATTCATTTCATAGCGATCAGGCACTGAAAATCAGTCTGCAAATCTGATGTTTCCGTCGTTCATTTCAGCCACTGATGCAAGGGTCTCGACCCTGTATCCCATGTCCTCCAGAGCCTTCTTTCCGCCCTGGAAATCCTTTGATATCACGATGCCGATACCTGCAACATGAGCTCCTGCCATCTCAACTATGGATGCAAGAGCCTTTGAAGCTTCGCCATGGGCAAGGAAGTCGTCGATTATGAGTACATTCTCACCCTCGGACAGGTGTTTTTTAGCTACTGTGATCTCGTTCAGCGTCTGCTTGGTGAAGGACATGCAGGGAGCCTGATATACCCCCTCGTTCATGGTATTGGGCTTGGCTTTCTTGGCAAACACCACCGGACAGAAACCGAAATATCTGGCAGCAGAAACAGCGATGGCTATGCCGCTGGCCTCCACCGTCAGTATTTTATCTACCTTAACGCCCGCAAAACGTCTGGCGAACTCTTCGCCTATCTCATCCATGAAGGACGTATCGATCCTGTGATTGATGAATCCGTCCACATTGATCCTGTCAGATCCGAGAGCAACGCCCTCCGTCAGTATTCTGTGTTTGAGTTTGTCCATACCGGCACCTCCATTACATCATTTCGGTCGTTATACGTTCCCGACAGAATATATTTTACAACTAAAAAACACCTCTATCAAGAGGAAACCGCTCGGCATTATTAACGTGTTTCGGCTATGGATCCTGACTTGATATCTGTCACATTAAAGCCATGGGTTTAACAGCATGAAATGTACTATAAAAAATACATATGAAATGAGGGCTCTCAAGGCCTCTACGGTATTGAAATTTTGTCAAATTTGTGGCAATATACACATGTATTATACTTTTATTATTGCGGTCAATGGTATAGGTCTTATCATTGCCGCGGGGCATTTATTAATTATTAATAGAAAGGAATTATAAAGGGTGACTTAATGTTTAAGAAATTCACAGACGGTTGCGTATCACTCGTCAACCGCTTCCTGCCCGATCCGTACATCTTTTGTATTGTACTGACCATCATCGTATTCATTGGTGCCATCCCTGCAACAGGAGCTTCCCCTCTTGATATCATCATCAAGGGTTGGGCCGGCGGTGTCTGGGCCCTCCTGGGATTCTCAATGCAGATGGTACTCGTACTCGTTCTGGGAGATGCTTTTGCTAACGCTCCTGCTATCAAGAGAGTTATCAGAACCATCGCTAAAGCTGCATCATCTTCCCCTAAGAAAGCTATCTTCATGACCGCTTTCATCTCCACCATCGCATGCTGGGTAAACTGGGGCTTCGGTCTGGTTGTAGGCGCTATCCTTGCTAAGGAGATCGCTCGTCAGTGCCAGGGCGTTGACTACAGACTGCTCATCGCTTCCGCTTATTCCGGATTCGTTGTATGGCACGCCGGTTTCTCCGGATCCATTCCTCTGGCAGTAGCAACAGCTACCACAGACGCCGGACAGTGGGCTGTAGGTGACTATGTAGCAGACGTTATTCCTATCACAGAGACCATCTTCTCATGGTGGAACATCCTTATGTGCGTGCTGGTTCTTATCATCATGCCCGCCGTACTTGCTAAGATCCACCCGGGTCCCGACGAAGTTCATCTTGTAGATCCCGGTCTTCTTGAAGAACGTGAGATCACGGTCGCAAGACCTGAGACTCCTGCAGAAAAGATGGAGCAGAGCGCTATCCTCTCCTACATCATCGTTATCGCAGGTATCATCTACATGGTATGGTTCTTCATCAACAAGGGCATCAACGTAGACCTTAACACCGTAAACTTCATCTTCCTTATTTTAGGTATCCTGTTCCACAAGACACCTATCAATTATGTAAAGGCTATCGAGAACGCCTGCAAAGGCGCTGCCGGTATCATCCTTCAGTTCCCCTTCTATGCAGGAATCATGGGCATCATGACATTCAAGCTTGCAGAAGGCGGCACTGGCGAATCCCTGGCAATCGTGATCTCCGATTTCTTCGTACAGATCTCCACCATCAGGACATACCCGCTGTTCTCATTCCTGGCATCCGGTTTCCTCAACTTCTTCATTCCTTCAGGCGGAGGACAGTGGACAGTTCAGGGTTCCATCATGATGCCTGCAGGCGATGCCATCGGAACCAACCCCGCTGTAACAGCAATGTCAGTTGCATGGGGCGACTCCTGGACCAACATGATCCAGCCGTTCTGGGCACTTCCCGCTCTGGGTATCGCAGGACTTTCCGCAAGAGACATCATGGGATATTGCGTAATAACCCTTATCGTCTCCGGTATCATCGTCGGCGGCCTCTTCCTGCTTCTGGGATTCATTCTGTAAAAAAACACTTTAATATCAAAAACCCTGTCGAGTTCTTCGACAGGGTTTTTTCATTTCAGTTCACAAACCGGAGCGCTGACTGTTCACAAACCGGAGCGCTGACTGTTCACTCCGGATTTTCCGCAGCGCCGGTACTTAGCGACTGGCAAGCAGATGAATTGAATCGCACTGCCGAAGGCAGTACAGGCATAAAAAACAGCTGTAGCAACAAACTCGTTTGTTGATGCAGCTGTTTTTGTGACTGTAGTATTACGCAGTAATGCGATTCCATTCATCGTCCAGCGCCGCCAGAGCTTAGCACCGCTGCGCGAGGACTAAGTGCAAACGCTCCGGAGTGAATACGTCAGCACTCCGGCTCCTCGCATGTCTTCATTGCCTCCAGAGTCTCGTTCAGAAGCTCGTCCAGCTCCCAGCCCAGCATCTCAGCACCCTGCTTAATTACCTCGCGGTCGCATCCTGCTGCAAATCTTTTGTCCTTGAACTTCTTCTTGAGGGACTTGAGCTCCATATCCTGGCAGGACTTGGAAGGTCTCATGAGAGCAGCTGCTCCGATAAGGCCGGTAAGTTCGTCGCAGGCGAAGAGAACCTTTTCCATTTCTCTCTCAGGTTTTACGTCGACGCAAAGTCCGTATCCATGGGATACGATGGCATGGATCATGTCTTCCTCTACCCCTGCTTCTCTGAGAAGTTCAGGAGCTTTGATGCAGTGTTCCTCAGGCCACATCTCGAAATCGATGTCGTGAAGGAGTCCGACGATTCCCCAGTATTCCTCTTCATCGCCGTATCCCAGCTTGTTTGCGAAATACCTCATGGCACCTTCCACCATTCTTCCGTGGTGAAGGTGAAATTCATCTTTATTGTACTTTTTAAGCAGTTCGTATGCTTCGTCTCTGGTAATCATGATCTTGCCTTTCTTTAATTAATATTTTTCAAAAGCCAACTATCCCCACATGCTTAGCACGTAAGGATCATTGGCAAATTATTCATTTATTCTCTATCCTTGGGAGGATGAGGACTTATTCAACAGCAACCGATTCTTTGTCGCTCTTTTCAGGAAGATTGGAGATGACCACAGCTGCGAACATGATAATGCAGCCGAAGATCTCTCTCATTGTCATGGTCTCGCCGAGGATCACTGCTCCGGCCAGAACACCGAATACGGATTCCAGACAGAGGATCAGCGCCGCGATGGTCGGTGTAGCCTCTTTCTGTCCCAGCACCTGGAAGGTGTAGGCGATGCCGCAGCTGATGACACCGGCATAGAGGATCGGGAACCATGCAGTCATTATGTTTGATACGCTTACAGGTCCCTCGAAGATGAACATGCAGATGATGCCCAGAAGTCCGGAGAACAGGAACTGGATGCATGAAAGCTTGATCCCGTCTATCCTGTCGATAAAGTTGTCTACAGCCACCATCTGTCCGGCGAAAGCCACAGCACAGAGGATCACCAGCGTATCTCCGATCTGGATGCTGAAGGATGCGTCCGTCATGCAGAGAAGGTAAAGTCCGATGACGTCCAGCACTACGCAAAGCCATACCAGAGGGCGGGTCTTTTTCTTATGTACTATCAGTGAAAGTATAGGGCAGAAGACCACGTAAAGAGTAGTGATAAAAGCTGCCTTTCCTGCTGTGGTATATGCCAGACCGAACTGCTGAAGGGATGCTGCTACGAAGAGGAAGAATCCGCAGACGATACCGCCGGTCAGCTCCTCTTTTGTAAACAGAGGCAGTGATTTATCCTTGTGGTTTCTGATAACCAGAGGAAGCAGCACCAGTCCTCCTATAAAGGTACGTATGCCGTTGAAGGTGAAGGATCCGATTGCCCCTCCGCTCTTCTGAGCCACAAATGCAGTACCCCAGATAAAGGCTGCTATGAATAGCAACAGGTTGGCTTTCATTTTCTTTGACATGATTTTTACTCCTAATTATTTTTACGAATATACTTTTCGTTAAAGTCTCTATATCTTCCTCAAGGTCCCTTCCAGAAGCAGAACCCTCGCCGAAAGCGCCAGGCTCTCTCTGAAATTCTCCTCATCAAGGGATCCTCCCAAAAGTTCATGGATCCTGCGGACCCTGTACCTTACGGTATTTTTATGGCAGAACAGTTTTTCTGCTGTTTTGTTCAGGTCGAAACCTGAGGTCACGTACTCTTTAGCCGTAACCAGAAGAGTCCGGAGATCCTCATTTTCAGTTCCTAACAGCGGTCCAAGGAAGTTCTTTGCACTTTTCACCAAAGTCTCTGAACTCATCTGCGGGGCAATGAGCCTGTATACTCCCATATCCCTGTATTTCATTATCCTGCTGCCATTCAATGATGCCGCCTGCATAGCCCAGAATGCTTCCCTTACCGCTTTACAGAAGTCGTCTCCTCCAACGATCTCGCTCATTCCAGTGACAGCTTCTTCCATAGGCAGCCCCGTGGCAGTTGCCGCATCCTTCAGCAACACGTCCATGTCACCGCCATCTGTATCTTTCCTTGTCATGAACACCAGTCCACCCTGTCTGAATCTCACGAAGGTCACTCTATCCGAGTACCTGGGATCAAGGCTGAGCCTTCTGGAATATCTCACCATATGGTCCCTGTCGAAAGGATCGGATACAGTTTCCGCCTCGCTTATGCCTTCAAAGCAGACTGCCTGCAGATATTCTCCGCTTTTCGGCAGCACCATGTGCATCAGCCTTGCGCATTCGTTATCCGAAATGCTGTCCTTCAGGACTTTTTCAAAGGCTTCCTCCACTTCCTTCTCGGTCATGTCCAGGCCGGCTTCTTTTTTGACTGCCAGCACGATGTCTTCAAAGAAAGCATCGTCAGTTATCTCATAGATCGGAAAATTATTGGTTTCCGAATAAGCCAGAACTTCTTCCGGGAGTTCTTTGAAGAAGATGGGTTTATAGCTGAGGCAGGCCACTCCCATGCTGTCCAGCTGCTTCACAGCATCCAGTATCATGGAAGTGTCGTACCGGGCGAACATCAGACTGGTGAGGCCGATGCTGTTCCCATAAAACATCTCCTCTCTGGAGAATTCTATGCCGTCGGCGAACTCAAAGTCAATGATCTCACATGCATTGACTTCTCTATCCAGCCCGCCTTCTCCGGCGATCAGTCTGAAACCCGACAGCTCGGATAATTTCATGACGTCTCTCAGCTTCAAATCCCGCTCCTAAACTAAGACCTCTTTATCTTTTCTCTTTTGAGTTCCTTATAGAGTCTTATCACTTCAGGCCAGGTCTTATTGCCGAAGTGTGTATAAGGAGTTCTGATAGATAAATTTCTGTTATTTGTTTTCTTAGCCGGAGTATTCGATACTCTTTCGCTTACTTTTTTGATATACTCTGCGTCAAAGTTGTTCTTGATATACATTTCAGTACCTCCTTTATCAGACTTTTGTTTTCTTTTGGTACTTAAAGTATATATCAGTCAACCTGCAGATTCATTATCGCGGCTTATAATAATTATAGCATTTGGTTGTACGTTTGTACAACAAATAGCCGATAATCGCTAATAATTATGTTTTATTATGGACTATATTTGTGATTTTCTCCAACTATCGCCCTTGGCTGACTCGCAGGTCAGCACATCGTAGGACACCGGTTCGCCGTTTTCAAAGTAAACCGTATAGCCCAGCCCTGTGAGAGGGGTCCAGTCCCAGAAGACTTCACGGTCGTTGGGGAACCAGTTCATCATGGTGCCGGAAATGCTCCCGCCATGGCAGATCATTACGGACACAGCATCCTTTCCGCTGTGTCTGTGCGCCAGTTCCTGCATCCTGTGATATCCGATGAGGATCTCGTTTCCGCGTTTGATGCGGGCGTAATAGTCATTCATGCATTCGCCGCCGGGGAACTTGAATGTGCCGTCCGCATTGTCCAGCCACTCCTGGCCCCCTTCTTTCTCTGCAAGCTGCTTGAAGGTATTGCACTCCCAATCGCCGAAGTTTATTTCCTTCATTTCCGGGATCTCAGTATAGGGCACCGCTCCGAAAAGCGTCACAAGGGTCTCTGTGGTCCTTACAAAACCCGTTGTGTAGAACTTCGCATCATCCGGTACCTCGGGGTAAGCTCCTTCTTCCTTGAATTTCAGCAACTGTTCGTATCCTTCCTTTACCAAAGGCAGATCCGCCCATCCGTAAAACCATTTGTTGAGGATACCCTGAGTGATACCGTGCCTTATCAAAACTATATATGATTTCATACTATTTCAATCTCTTTCCTATTCCTGCAAATACTCTGACCACCGCCAGTGCTTCAGTCGCCAGATAAATGGTGGTTCTGCCCACAGCCTCTCTGTAGGCTCTGTCCTCAGCATCCATGGGCACCAGTCCGCAGGAGATATCGTTTACGATCATGACGGATTTGTTCCATCTGCTCTTCCTGGCAGCCAGATATTTCAAAGGATCCCTGCCGTTGTCAAGGCAAGCCCTTACCAGCTCCTCCACGTTGTTGATGATACCTGCCCCTTCCGGAAGTTCAACTTTGTCCCTGCTGCAGGTGTATATGTCTTTTCTTGAAAGGTTGAATTTCTCAAGAGCATAGTCCACTTTTCCCTGATATGCTCCGCCTGTGATCAATACCATCTTTTCTCCTTTATCTTCAAAGCACCAGGCTCACTATCCCCAGGAGTTCTCCCCAGAGGATGCCGTAGCCTGCTATATCTCCGTTCATTCCCTGTAATTCATGTCTTGCCATAAAGATCGAAATCAGTGTTCCCAGCAAGCAAAGTCCTGCCGTAAGCAGAACCTTGACAGGTTCTCCTCCTGATACAAGCGCAGCTATGACTATCCAAAGCACCGTCTGCACCAGCAAAAATACCTCAGCCTCATGGTCTCTTTTCATCTCTATGTACTGGCTGGTGTTCATGGGTTTCAGAGTCATCATCATGAGTCCGCTGAATGCTCTGGGTATCGTCATGATCATCACAAGTCTTGCGTATGCCACAGTTCCTGCCTCGCAGGCGGAAGCCATGAAACCAAACTCCACCAGCACCAGAAAGATCAGGCTCACTATGGCAAAGGTCCCGCAGCGGCTGTCTTTCAGTATAGCCCTCTTCTTTTCAAGAGTCCCCCTGGACATCACCGCATCGTTCACGTCCATGTATCCATCCACGTGGATGAAACCCGAAAGCACGAAAGGCACCCAGGTCAGGATCGCTGCAGCCGCCATCACCGGCAGGCTTACACGGAACAATATATAAAAGCACAGAGCCCAGATCAGTCCCATGATGGCTCCCACCGTAGGCAGCCATCCCAGCATATAGGGCCTTGCTTCTTCATCCCATTTTTTAGGTCCCGGTATGAAGCAGAAGTTTCCCCAGCTCATACAGAAACCTGTAAGCAGTTTTTTCATGTTTGTTATATCAGGGCTGTCCAGTCGTCGTAATTCGCCCTTTCCTCCTTATAGTCGATGGGAAATCCGTGGATCATCTCCACTACCTTTCCGCATTCCTTTGCAAGGGCTCTGTCTATAATTGCCAGCCCCTGTATGTATGCGTCCGTCAGCTCATCATACTCAACGCCGTCCGAATAAATGAAATCCGACACGAAGATCAGTCCGTCATGAGTTTTGCAAAGGCTCTTCAGCCTCTCGGCGATCCTGATGGAAGCTTCGCTGTCCACGGTGCCGTCAGCTCTGAACATCTCGTTGGAAAGAAGCGCAGTAACTGAATCGATGAGGAAAACGCCTTCTCTGTCAGCCAGTTCCCTGTCGATGTCCCTGCCGCACTCTATGGTCCTGAAGCCCATGCCATTGCGGTCTCTTCTGTGACGTTCTATCCTGGCCCTGTCCTCATCATCGTGAGGTATCATAGTGGCCACGTAGTACAGAGGACATTTCTTTTCCTTAGCCATCTGCACTGCCAGGTCCTGGGCGTAGGATGATTTGCCGTTTTTTGCTCCGCCTGAAATGAATACGTTCATCAGAAGAAGTTCCCTTCCTTTCTCTGGTCAAGATAATCTGCATCTATGGCTCCCTCGGCGTAGGTTGCCATTCCGTTCATGGTGGCGCAGGCCGTCTCCAGTATCTTGAAGGTGATGGGGCAGCCCGAACCTTCTCCCAGTCTCATGCCGAGGTCAAATATGGGTTTGATGCCCAGCTCGTCCATGGCCAGCACGTAACCGGGTTCCTTGGACTTGTGGGATGCGAACATGAAATTCTTTGCCTTAGGCTGGATCCTGGCTGCTGCAAGGGCAGCAACAGCGGAAATATATCCGTCGATGACCACAGGCAGTCTGTATCTGGCAGCTCCCAGATATGCGCCGACCATGGCAGCTATATCGAAGCCTCCCACTTCCTGAAGGATGGTGAATACGTCTTTTCCCTTAACTCTTGCCACAGCCTCGTCTACGATGCGGTTCTTCTTAGCCAGCCCCTCGTCTGTAAGGCCGCCGCCTCTTCCTACCACGTCAGCTGCTGTCTTATCTGTAAGCGCAGCCAGCACGCAGGCTGAAGTTGTGGTGTTGCCGATACCCATCTCGCCTACGCCGAAAACGCCGTAACCAAGCTTCTTAAGGTTCTCAGCAGCTTCAACTCCGGTGAGCAAGGCCTTTGTGAACTGTTCTTCAGTCATGGCAGGTCCTTTGGCCAGGTTTGCAGTGCCTCTTCCAAGGCGTCTGTTGACGATCTTCTTTGTAAGAGCGGATCCGTCACACACGGTTTCTGTCATCTCATCTGTGAGAAGTTCTTCCGGAAGATCCATTTTGACCCCCATATCGCATACCAGAAGATCGATGCCCCAGTATTTAGCCATGGAGCTTACGCCGGTAAGCCCTCTGGTGAAGTTTATGGTCTGCGAAAAGGTAACAGACTGAGGCGCTGACGCAACGCCTTCTTCACAGACACCGTTGTCAGCGCTGAATATGGCTACTGCCTGCTTCTTCACGTCGTTCTTCACGAGACCGGTTATGCCTGCAAGGCGGACGGTCATATCCTCCAGATCTCCCAGGGCTCCGGTGGGCTTAGCCAGCTGTTCCTGTCTGGCTTCAGCCTCCTTAACCGCTTCCGTGTCCAGATCTCCCGTTTTACCGATGGCCGCAATGATCTCTTCTATTCTTCTATCCATTCTTTTCCTCTCTTTAAATAAATCCATTGTCACCGAGCCAGTCCAGACTTTCTATGGCTTTCCTGGCCTCGATCGTGTAAGTGACGTCTTCCGGACAGCAGTCTTCGATGGCAAGCAGCGTCTCTTTCATATCCAGCGTGCCGTCGCCAAGCGCCCTGTGCTGATCCCCGGTCCCATCGTTATTGTGAAGATGGAAGTGGGTGATATAGGGCCCAAGGATCCTGATCCAGTCCAGTACCTTGTACTCCGGAAGCGTCATGGCATGGGCATGACCTACGTCCAGACAGATGCGCACCCTTGGATCTGTTACCTTTTCCATCATTTCCTTAATCATTTCCGGCTCATCGTCCAGCACGTTTTCAACCGCCAGGATGAAATCCGAAGGCTTATCTGCCATGAATTCCTGCCAGAACTCCGCGCCTTTTTCGGCCTGATATGATTTAAAGTACATGAAAGGCATCCATCCGGTGTGCACCACCATCTTCTTCAGTCCGAAATAAGCTGCTACATCATAGGCCTGATTTACCCTCTTCATGCCTAATTCCCTGAACCTGTGGTCTATGGCTGCCGGTATTATCTCCGTGAAAGGCCCGTGGATCATGACGTGGGTAGGCTCAGAGGCTTTTATGTCCCTGTCAATGTTTCCTATCAGCTTTTCACGCTTGTTCCCCTCCTCATCCAAAAGATGGGAGATGCAGGTATGGTTGATCTCCATGCCTACATTATAGTCCTTGATGGCTTCCCTGTACTTTTCACAAAAGGTCGCCACATAAAGCTTGTCTTTGATATTTCTCATAACCGTTGTTATATGTTGCCTATTCTCGTATATCCGTCCAGAAATGCTGCCATTATCTCCAGTATGGTCTCACAGCTGCCCTCTGTGACCTCAACATTAAGAGGCATGATAGGGTCGTGCAGTGATTTCCTTAAGAGGCACCAGCCCTTGACCTCCGGAAGGTCGAAGTTGATGCGTATGCCCTCATAGTTGGGTTCCACCATTTTCAAGCCCTTATCCTCTTTGGATTTTACCCATACCTCAAGACCTGCCAGCACCTGGTCTCCGTATACTCCGAAGTCCTTTGCATCGATGGGAAGTCTCACTTCAATGGCTTCCTTCGGCTCCTCAAGACTGGAGATCAGCACTCCGATGTCCACGCCTTTTTTGTGGAGCTGCGCTTCTTTTATAACTATCTTGGTGGCGAGGTATGCCCCGTCATCAAGGAAATAGTTTTCTTTGTATGCTGCATGTCCTGAAGTCTCTATGGCAAGCTGGGAGTCGATGCCTGCCTCGTTAAGTTCAATGGACTTATTGATGACGTTCCTGTAGCCTCTTTTGAACCTCAGGTGTTTCAGGCCAAGGCACTCTTCCAGATATGTGGTGAGCTGATCCGATGTAATGGAATCGGTTACGACTGTCGTCCCGGGATGCTCCACGGCGATCAGCGCAGCGGCCAGCGCTACGATGCCGTTTCTGGATATCTCCCTGCCGTCTCTGTCAACTGCAGCCGATCTGTCAACGTCGGTATCAAAGATGAGTCCCAGATCTGCATTATTATCGATAACAGCCCCGGAGATCGAAGCCATGGCGGCTTTGTTTTCCGGGTTGGGCTGATGGTTGGGGAAATTTCCGTCCGGTTCCAGGAACTGGGATCCGGTGATGTCCGCTCCCAAAGGTTCCAGTATCCTCGTGGCATAGAAGCCGCCTGCTCCGTTCCCGGCGTCCACTACTATCTTAAGACCCTTCAGAGGATGCTCAGGATCCTCCTCGTCGGCAACTTCTGCTATGATCTTGTTTCTGAGATAGCTGCTGTAATCTCCGATAAGATCCCTCTCATCCACGGAGCCGGGCAGGCTGGATGGAAGCTGAGCGCCGGCTTCCGCCAGCTCGATGATCCTGGAGATGTCCTTCTTGTCCAGTCCTCCGTCCTTTGAAAAATACTTGAATCCGTTCCTATTGGAAGGAAGGTGCGAAGCCGTTATCATTATAGCTCCGTCGCACTTATATCCTTCAAACATGGTGGACATGAACATGGCGGGCGTTGAAGCCAGTCCGCAGTCAAACACCCTTATTCCTGCCTCCATCATGGTATAGATGAGAGCGTCGGTCAAAGCGTCAGCGCTTATTCTGGAGTCGTGACCCACGGATATTCTCATCTCAGTGGGAAGTTTGCCGGTCTTGTCCTGAAGCCAGAGGATGAAGCCTCTTGTGAGGGCTCTCGCCTCTTCTTTTCCCAGGGTGATGGGTTCTCCCGGAACTCCGTCCAGAGAGACTCCTCTTATATCTGAACCGTTCTGTAATTTCTTCAGTTCCAGTGCCATAAATACTCCTGTCCCCGGGCCATTTCAGGCACCGGTTTTTTGCAATCCAAAAACTCCCCCATAGTACTATCATTCTACTACAGGGGAGCCTTTTTTGCAATTGATTTAACAGGCTTCGCTTACCACTTATTATAAACTTTTTCGGCGAATCCCAGGAAGTCCTGAACTTCGATCACGGTGCCGTCATCCAGAGTGGCCGTGCCGCTGAATTTACCGAAGACCTGATGCTGGTCTGAACAGATCAGCTTGACGTCGGTCTTGGAAGCTCTGTCCATGATGGGCATGAAGAGCATCTCGAACCTTCCGTCGTCAGAAGTGAAGGTCCAGGGGCTCAGATAGTCGTCCACCTGATCCAGGGTCTCAACGGTAGTCCCGCCAGAAGTACAGCAGCTTCCGTGGGTGGTGTACTGTCTGTTCCTGCTGGGGATATTGAATTTCACCTGGCTGAGCTTATGAGCCTTACCGTCATAGAAGAGCATGTTTTCAGATGCGGCGGAGGTGTCTCCGAAACCGTAGCCTATATTCCATCCGAATCTGTGACCGTTCACCATGCCCTGGGCTGCGCCCCAGTACCAGGTGTTCTTATACGTCCATACGCCTCTTCCCCAGTCCAGAAGTCCGAAGGAAGCGCCTTCTGGGAACTCGTATCTCTTACCGCCATACTCAACCCAGCCTGTGGCCGGCATGGCTATGATCTTCTGGTTATAGTAGAAAGCTTTCGGGTCCTCCTTGTAGGGAGTCGCGATGACCATGGAATCCTGTTCCGGGTTCTCCAGGCGGATCTCGCCGATAATGGGTTTCCCCTGCCAGAAATTGATCATGTGGAACTTGAGGATGCGGTGATCGCCTCCGTGGTAGAAGCTGATCTCATAGCCCTTGCCCTTGGTCTCAGTGTCTCCTGCTTCCGAAGATGATGGCAGGTTTTTCTTACCTCTTGTCAGGGCGGCCATCTTGGAAGTGGTTATCTGATGGTTTTCCTTGAAATCCAGGAGGCTTATGCTGTCCAGCCCCATGTAGGAATTGTCGTCTATAGTCAGAGCCACCGCAAAATCATCGCAGGTCACCAGATAGTAATCCCACTCCTTGATCCTCATGCTTCCTGCCTTGATAGCCTTCCTGTCATAGTCGAGGATGAGTTTTTTTGCATATCCGGGTTCCGTGAGTCTTCCCTGCTCGTCCAGAAGTGCGTGTCTCTCTGTTATTTCATGCTGAGGAGTTTTAGTATTCATAGTCGGTCCTCCTTGTCGTAACAAACTCTTATATATATTTTACCCTCTATGGGGATTTTAATCAACAAGTTTGAATATTGATTTGACGTCGCTCTGAATATATAATTTAGGCAGATAACGAAAGGAGTCAGCCATGAAAGTCGTCGGAAAAGATGTACGCTCCAATTATTATCCCAGAGTGACCTGCGACCTTGACAAAGTCCGCCGCAACACGGAGGAAGTCATGCGCCGCGCAAAAGCTGCGGGCATCCAGGTTGCCGCCGTGGTAAAAGGCGTGAACGGCTTGCCTGAGATCGCAAAAGTCTTCGAAGAAGCCGGCTGCCGCTGGATAGCCACGTCCAGGATGGAACAGCTTAAAAACCTCCGGGATCAGGGGATAAGCCTTCCCTTTATGCTCATAAGGATACCTATGCTTTCAGAAGTACCAGACGTGATCGAATGCTGCGACGTATCGCTAAATAGCGATATGGCACTTCTTGAGGCTCTGAACGCTGAAGCAGCCTTGAAAAACAAGGTCCACAAGGTCATTCTCATGGTGGAAGTCGGGGACCTGAGAGAAGGTTTCTGGGACAGAGCGGAACTGGTCGCCGCTGCCAAATATACTGAGGCTGCCGCGAACCTGCATCTGCTTGGATTGGGTATGAACGTGGGCTGTTACGGCTCCGTAGCCGCCACAAAGGAAAAGATGCAGGAGCTTGTGGATGCCGCAGAACTTGTGGAAGCGGAGATCGGCCGCAAACTGGAGATCTTGTCCGGAGCGGATACTACGGCCTTCCCCAGGATATTGGACGGCACCATGCCAAAGAGGATCAACAGCATGAGGCTTGGAGAAGTCATGACCATTGGCCGGGATCTTCCGGATCTGTATGACACACCGATGCCTTATATGATAAGAGATGCCTGGCACCTCAAGGCGGAAGTCATAGAAGTTCACCGCAAGCCTACGCATCCCATCGGCGAACTCTGCACAGATGCCTTCGGTCACAAGCAGGTCTACGAAGATCGCGGGGTCAGAAACCGTGCGCTTCTTGCAATCGGCAAACTGGACTACGCCTTCCCCGAGGAACTGGTTCCCACGGAGCCGGGGATCGAAGTTATCGGTGCCTCTTCAGACCACACCATAATCGACATAGAAGACTGTCCGAGAGAAATAAAAACAGGCGACATAGTGGAATTCGAGATCCGCTATACAGCCCTGCTCTATCTGACCGATGACAGCAACGTGGCTGTGGAATTTATATGAAATAAAATCTATTATTTTCTTTGCCGCCCAGGATCCCGGGCGGTTTTTATTTTGTTATATACAATCTTGCATATAGCCTGGAGATCTTGTCTGCTGTAGCTTTCAGCCTGTCCATGAGATATTCCCTGCCTTTGATCTCCATACGGCTTCCCGGAGCGGAAAGGCTTATTGCAGCTACCAAACTGCCCTTATACCCATAGAGCGGTGCTGCCATACATGAGAGGCCGTACTCATATTCCTCGTTCTCGGAAGCAACTCCATTCTCCTCATAGAACTCCTTGGCTTTCTGAAAATCCTCATAGGTAGTTATGGTATTCACAGTTCTTTTGATAAGATTGGAACTGAAAAACTCCCTCAATTCTTTATCCTTCATGTTTACAAGGAAGACCTTTCCCATGGATGAGCAGTGTAACGGACATACCGGTACCAGCCTGGAAACCAGCACAGATGACTCTCCTTCAACATTCAAAAGAGTGAATACAGAATTATCTTGCCGAATTCCCAGATTTATGCTTTCTCCGGTCTCCATCGATAATTCCTCCATATATGGTTTAGCCAGTTCCGCTATGTTCGTATCTGCCTTGACTCTCTCCCCCAAAGTAATGAAGATAAGTCCAAGCGAAAACTCGTCGTTAACATTTTTATCTAAATATCCCAGATTATACAAGGTGTTACAGAACCTGAAGACTGTTGCCTTAGGAAGTCCTATCTGTTTAGATAACGCCGTTACGCCTACAGGTTTCTGTGACTGTGATACTGCGTCAAGTATCTTAGCTACTCGTTCTACCGCACTTACATTGATGTTTTCGTCCATTTGTCTCCCTCACAAAAAATATTTTAAAATATTAGAATTGTAACGTTTTAGCGCTTGACAGCGACAGATAATGTGTTATAATCAACTTAAGAAAAACGAAACGCTGTTTCAAAAATTGGTCATAATCTTTATATTCACGGAACGTTGTTCTAAATTTTATATATCTATACCCTTATTATAAAACATTATTTCAAAAACATCAAGCAATGGAGGCAAAAAATGAAACACAGATTTGTATCCAAACGCTACTGGAAGGATCAACAGACCCCTATGGGTAAGGTGGATGAACTCGCGAAGAACTATAACGATGTCATCAATCTCAGTCTGGGCGATCCGGATCTTACTACCCACGAATTGATCATCAGAAAATCTTTTGAAGACGCCAGCGCAGGTCATACCAAATATACAGATTTCAGAGGAGATCCCGAGCTCAGGGCAGAGATCTGCAAATATTACAAGGACATGTTTGGCATGACCGTAAAGGATGAAGAAGTCTTCGTATCAGCCAGCGGTTGTCTCGCCATGTATCTGGCTCTGGAGGCCATTCTGGACGATGGAGACGAAGTCATCCTGCAAGCTCCCTTCTTTACGCCATACCCTCAACAGGTGGAACTCGCCAGAGGTATCCCCGTAGAGCTTCCAACCTACGAGGAAGAGGATTTCCAGATCAACATCGAAAGACTGGAGAGTCTGATTACAGAGCGCACTAAAGCCCTGGTCATCAACACTCCCAGCAATCCGACCGGCAATTGTCTGACCGTGGATACCATGGAAAAGATCGCTGAAATCGCCGAGAAGTACGATTTGATCGTAATAGCTGATGATATATACACTTCATTCAGTTACCAGCACCCCTTCGTGCCCTTCGCTTCCCTTCCGGGTATGCAGGAGAGAACCATCATCATAAACAGTTTCTCCAAAGACTATACCATGACAGGATGGAGAGTCGGCAATATCATCGCTCCGGAGTGCATAATCAAGACCGTACAGCAGATCAATGAGAACGTTGTCTTCACCGCTCCGTCCATTTCACAGAGAGCCGCTCTTCACGGAATGAGAAATCGTCAGATCGTGCAGCCTGAAATGGTCGAAGAATATCGCAAAAGAGTTTATTACGCTGCCGAGCGCATCAACGAGATCCCAAATATGCATGTGCTCTATCCTCCCAAAGGAACCTTCTATCTGTTCGTTAACATCAAGGACACCGGGCTTGATTCAGTCGATGTGAGTGACATCATTTTAAGAGAGGCTCACGTACTCACCATCCCGGGAATAGCATTCGGCAATTGCGGTGAAGGCTACATCAGACTGGCCTGCACTGTGAATGTAGATACATTAAAAGAAGCTTTCGACCGTATTGGCAAAGTTTCAATTTTCCAGAAATAATCATCCATTATCAAGAAAAAAGGAGTAATAGTCATGGAAGAAAAGAAAGTTACTGCGGCAGAGCCGCAGGTACCGCAGAACCCTGCCGATGATGAACAGGTCACTGCTGTAGAACTCGAACCAGTTAAGAGCTCCAGCATAGTCAAATTCGTCATCGCATCCGCTGTGGGTGTATTCCTGTTCCTGATACCTATTCCTCAGGGAAACACCTTCACGATCCCCGTAGGTATCGTTATCAACTGGGTGAAATCGCTGTTAGCTACGGAGACTGTGGATCTTTCCACAATAGCAGTACTCGTCTTCGTAACAGTTTCAACATTGCTCACCATCATCAACAAACTTTTCCACCCGGCATTTCTTCAGAAAAACGAAGGACTGCAAAAGATTCTTTCGCCATCACCTTTATACTTCGTAAGCCGTATCATTGGCGTGATCTTCGTTTACATGGCTTATTTCAAAATCGGTCCTGAGATGGTATGGTCCGGAGCCACAGGCGGTTCCATGCTCGGCATCGCTGCCAGCCTTGTATCCATCATTCTCTGTATCGCTTTCCTTATGCCTCTTCTCACTGACTTCGGCATTATGGAATTCGTTGGCGTCCTCTTAAGAAAAGTCGTCCGCCCGCTGTTCACAGTACCCGGACGTTCAGCCATCGACCTCGTAACTTCCTGGCTCGGCACTTCCAATGCTGCCGCTATCCTTACCACCGGACAGTATGAATCAGGATTCTACAGTGCCAGAGAAGCTGCCACTATATCGATGAACTTCTCTTTCGTATCCATTCCTTTCTGCTATGTTATCGCAGAACTGATCGGAGTACAGGAAAAATTCACCATCTTCTATCTCATAAGTTTGATCGGCGGTGTCGTTCTCGCAATGATCATCCCCAGGATCCCTCCTCTCAGGAAGATTCCTGATACCTATGATGAGATCGCCGGTAAGAGAATCAATGAAAACGTTCCCAAGGGCGTTCCTAAATTAAAATGGGCACTCAACCTCGCAGGTCACAGAGCCGATACTGCAACCGGCAAGACCGTAGCCAAATCCGGCTTCCACGTATATGCCACAATGTTCCTGGATCTTATCCCTATCGTAATGAGCTGGGGTACCATCGTGCTCATTCTTGCAGAATTTACACCTATATTCGACTGGGTATCCATCCCCTTCGGCTGGTACATGGATCTCTGCGGTATTGAGGGAGCCAAAGAAGTTGCTCCTGCTTGTCTGGTAGGTTTCGCAGATCAGTACATTCCTCCTCTTATGCTGGCAGACTTCCCTATTGAAAGGACACGTTTCATTGTAGGATGTATGTCTCTCCTTCAGATCATCTATATGACAGAGGTAGGTCTCATCGTACTGAAATCCAGAGTTCCTGTAAATGTTGGTCATCTCTTCGTAGTATTCCTGGAAAGAACCATCATAGCCATTCCTTTGGTTACTCTTCTTACAAACATATTTGTTCACTTCTGACCCGAGTGAATATATAATTTAAAGTATAATGCGGGATCAGTCCGAAAGGGCTGGTCCCATTTATAAACAGGGTGATAAAATGAAGATATTAGTTTTGATCAAAGAAGTTCCTGATATGCAGAAAGTCGAATTCGACAGCGAGAGAGGCCGTGTCAACCGTGCAAATGCTCCCGCTGAGATCAATCCCTTCGATGAAAATGCTTTGGAAACTGCCTGCGAACTGAAAAAAGCCAGAGAAGATGTGGATGTAACTGCTCTGACCATGGGGCCTCCCCGGGCAGAGGGGTCTCTTAGGATCGCTTATGCCAGAGGGGCTGATCATGGCATACTTTTGACAGACGCAAAATTCGGTGGGGCCGACACCTGTGCCACTTCAAAGACTTTAGCAGCTGCTATAAGAAAAAAAGGCGGTTATGATCTTATTCTCTGCGGGGAGAAATCAGTTGATGGCGATACGGCTCAGGTAGGCGCAGAGGTGGCTGAGTTCCTTGGCATCCCCCACTGCTACTATGTGGAAAAAATAGATAAGCTTACATCAGGGCATATCGAAGTCACTGCAGAAGACCTTTGGGGTATGAAACAGACTCGCCGCATGCCGCTTCCTGCTCTTGTCAGCGTCACAAAGAACATCACCACTCCTAAGCTTCCTACAGTCAGACGGCGCCTTGAATCCAGAGAAATCGAGATAGAAAGAATGAATCTGTCCAGCCTGGAAGACATTCTGACCCCGGAAGAAACGGGCGCCAAAGGCTCCCCTACTAAGGTCAACAAAGTCGTCATTCCTCCGGAAGTCAAACGCGAAAGCGTGGTATTCCGCGAAGAACCCGATGGCTTCATGGATGCGCTGGCATCCGTATTTTTGGAGAAAGGGCTGGTGTAGAGCATGAAAAACAATGAGATTCTTGTTCTGGCAGAGCAAAACTACGGAAAAATACATCCTGTCACATATGAACTGATCGGAAAGGGATCCGAACTGGCAGCTAAGACCGGCGGCTTTGTAAGCTGCCTCCTGGTCGGTCCTTCAGGTATCCCTTGCGAAGAATTATGCTACCGCGGAGCTTCCCCTGTATATTATATGGAGGCCCATTGCTTTGAGAATGCTGATGAGATGCTCTTTAAAGAAAACATCGTCAGCGCTCTTAAGGATATTCATCCTCAGATGGTGCTTATCGGCGCTACCACCTTCGGCAGATCCCTTGCTCCGCGTATCGCCGGTGCTCTCAACACCGGTCTCACGGCAGACTGCACAGACCTTCAGGTTGATGAAGACGGAAGGATCATCCAGATCCGTCCCGCCTTCAGTGATAACATCCTTGCTCATATCAAAACAGTTACCGATCCTCAGATGGCAACCATCCGTTATAAGGAGTTCAACGAAGCGGATCGCGATACTACCAGATCTGTAGACATAAGGAAACTTACACCGGCATGCACCGTTTCCGGAATAGAAATTCTTTCCACTCAGGAGTTGGGAGGCGTCGACGTGACCAAAGCTGATGTCATAGTTGCCGCAGGCAGAGGCTTCAAGAAGAAGGAAGACCTTGTTCTGGCAGAGGATCTGGCGAAGACCTTAGGCGGAGTTATGGCCGCCTCTCGCGCTCTGGTAGATGCCGGTATGGTATCGAGCCAGATTCAGGTGGGTTACAGCGGACACCGTGTTAAACCTAAGATCTACATCGCATGCGGTATCTCAGGTGCACCTCAGCACCTGGCAGGCATGAAAGAGTCCGGCACCATTATAGCCATTAACAGCGATCCTTCAGCGCCTATCTTCAAGGTGGCTGATATCGGATATGTCGGTGACCTTTATGAAATACTGCCGATGCTCACAGAAAGATTCAGAAAGGAGCGCACGAAATGACTGTTTCAGATTATAAAGCCTTAAAAGAGATCGTCGGTGAAGAGTATGTACTTACCGACCTTGAACAGACAGGTGCATATATGTATGACGAAGTAGAGAAGGCTTTCAGACCTGACGCAGCACTCGATTCTATTGTTGTCAAACCTGCGGATACGGCTGAGATATCTTCGATCGTCAAATACGCCGACACCCACGATATACCTTTTCTGGTTCGCGGAGGCGGCACAGGTCTGGCAGGAGGCTGCACTCCTGTAGTCGAAAGCATCATCATTTCCATGGAGCGCCTTAACCGTATCATAGAGATCGATGACAAAAATATGGTAGCAGTTCTGGAGAGCGGCGTTACGCTCATGCAGCTTCTGGAGGAACTGGAAAAGTACGATGGTCTAAGTTTCCCCGTACACCCCGGAGATGAGGGCGCTCAGATGGGAGGCATGGCAGTGACAAACGCCGGCGGAGCCAGAGCGGTCCGCCATGGCGTTATGCGCAAGCATATCATGGGCATCGAAGTAGTGCTTCCTAACGGCGAGATCCTGGAGCTTGGAGGTAAACTCATCAAGAATAATGCAGGATATAATCTCTGTCAGCTCATCCTCGGAAGCGAAGGCACTCTCGCTATAGTTACCAAAGTAATACTCAAGATATATCCTAAAGACAATTACTCCTGCACCATTGTAGCTCCCTTTGAGAGATTCCGGGATGCTTGTGACGCAGTAACGGATATACTTAAAAGCGGCACTTTACCCCTGGCAGTCGAGTATATGGATAAACGACTTTTCACCGGCACGGCAGAAATGCTGGGTCTTGAGTGGCAGGCAAAGGACGGAAATGCGGATCTCATGATCATACTATCAGAGCAGACAGAGGACCGTCTCTTTGACGCGGTCCGGGTCATCAACGATATCTGTGAGAAACATGACTGTTATGAAACTTTGATTGCTGAAAAAAAGGCCGAGCAGGATGAACTTCTCCTGATAAGAAGTGAGCACTATAATTTTATAGTTAACGATATCTGTGACAGCTTTGACTATGCTGTTCCTGTGTCCTGTATCCCTGCCTTCATTTCCGATCTTAAAGCTCTGGCAGCCTCATACAATACCGGAAACAATATCGTAGCGCATATAGCCGACGGAAACGTTCACGGAGACATGTGGTACGTAGACGGCAAAACACCTGAATATGCAGATGAATATAAGAGGAAGATGTACGACCTGGTATTCAAGTATAACGGCACCATTACAGGCGAGCATGGAATCGGTAAGATAAGACGAGAAGACCTGAAACTGCAGCTCAGCGAAACAGAGCTCAGCCTGATGAGAGGTATCAAAAACGTCTTCGATCCCAAAGGTCTCCTGAATCCCGGTACAGTATTATGATATAAACAGAAAACGCAAAAAGACGCGTGTGCGCACGCGTCTTTTTTGTGTTTCAGAGTCCAAGAGGTCCCACTTTCCAAAAGAACCTGCCTCCATTACGAGATCACCCGGAGGATATCGAGACTCTCATGCGCGCCCGCATCAGAAATTCCAACATCCACTATGTGAATAAAGTGGACAAAATAGCTCCTGAAGTTCTGGATTTCCTCAAGCGCTACTCCTGGCCGGGTAACGTCAGGGAGCTCTTTCACATGGTGGATTATGCCATGAACGTCACCGATGGCGACACCATCGAAATGGAACATCTGCCAAAGCATCTTCTCAGGGAATACCATGAGAATGGTATGGCAGCTGCAGACACCGCAAAGGCCTCTGCTTCCGCCGCCTCTGCCATAAAGCCGGACTGGTCAAGGGAGACCCTTCAGTCCGTCATGGACAGATATGAAAACGAAGTCCTGAGACAGGCCCTCGATCAGTATGGCGGAAATATCTCCAGAACAGCAGAAGCTCTGGACATCAAACGCCAGAGCTTACAGTACAGGATACATAAATACGGTATCATCATATGATGAGCTCGAATTCCATGTCGGCGGAGGGGTATTTGCTCTCCCCTCTGTCGACCTGTGTGAATCCCAGCTTTTTGTAAAGGCTCAAGGCCGGCGCCAGTTTGCTGTTGGTATAAAGGAATACCCGGCGGGCGCCGGCTTCCTTTGCTTTTTTGATGGCGTGCTCCATGAGTTTCACCGCATAGCCGCGTCCGAAATACCTTTCGTCCACCGCAAGCTTGGCGATCTCGAAATCTCCGTTTTCCGTCTTTTCCAAAGCGGCGCAGGACACCACTTCGCCTTCAGCGATCCCCACAAAGAAATATCCGCCTTTGGCAATCACTTCGCCGAAGGGATCCTCCAGCACAGGAAAATCCTCCTCGTCCAGCACGTCGTATTTCTTCAGCCAGTGATATGAGATCTCCTTCATGCGTTCATGGGTCTCAGGAGTCAGGTCTTCGATATGATAGTAGTCAGTTCTGTCAGTCATGTTTTTTCTCCTATTAGTTTCTCTGAATAAATTATACTTTATATATATGCTCCAATCAATCCCACGATAGGCGAACAGCGATTGATTAATGCCCTCTGTTAGAGTATAATGGCTTTAAAGGAGTGAAGACATACCATGAACAAAAAAGTTTGCATCCTATACACCGGCGGCACCATCGGAATGGTGCCCACAGAAGACGGCTATGCGCCGAAAAAGGGTTATTTCAGATCTCTTCTGGATGATATTTCACAGTTGAGACATGAGGATATGCCCACCTGGGATCTGGTGGAGTTCGATCCATTGCTGGACTCTTCAGATATTTCAGTAGATGAGTGGAACGTCATAGGTTCTGCGATAGCCGCAAGATATGATAAATATGATGGCTTCGTCATCCTTCATGGCACGGACACCATGGCGTATACCGCCTCTGCCCTTTCCTTCATGCTTGAAGGTCTGGGAAAACCCGTGGTAATGACAGGATCCCAGATACCTATGTGCGAGGTCCGCTCCGACGGCAGAGACAACATCATCAATTCCATGATGATAGCCTCCCAGGGAGTAGCCAACGAAGTATCCATATATTTTGCCGGAAAGCTGATCAGGGGAAACAGGGCAACCAAGACCTCTGCAGACGATCTCATCGCCTTCACCTCACCCAGCTACCCTCCTCTGGCCTCAGTAGGTATAGATATCAAGTACAGCAGAAGAGGCCTTCAGCTGCCTGAGCAGCCGGCAAACTTTAATTTCAGAGCTTTCAAGCGCGTTCCCATCGCGGTTCTGAAGCTCTTCCCCGGCATGCGCTTCGATCTTTTGGAACCCATCATAGCCGAAAAGATCCGTGGCGTGATCCTGGAAGCCTTCGGCTCCGGAAACATCCCTTCCCAGGATCCTGCTCTTGTGAACAGCATCAGAAGAGCCAGCGAAAGCGGCACTCTTATCGCTGTATGTTCTCAGTGCTACCAGGGAACAGCCAGGATAGGCACCTACGCAGCGTCCTCTAAGCTGAGAGATTTCGGCGCGGTAAGCTGCCTGGATATGACCACAGAAGCGGCTGTGGCCAAGCTTTACTACCTCTTCAGCCAGGACATGGAGCCCGACACAATGAAACGGGCCATGGAGACCAACCTGAGGGGCGAGATAAGCATTTAAACGGACGCCAGTCCGTTTTTTCTTTAAAAAACCCTGTGGCTTAATAATTTCTTAAGTTTTCTATCAGTCGTTTTGTAATATACGGGTTTTATACTCATAGTCGAGAAGGGGAAAGGAAGAAGACAAATGTCACAGAATTCCAATTCAAACATAAATATACTGGTTGTGGATGACGACCGCGAGATCGCCCAGGCCATTGAGATCTACCTTAGAAACGAGGGGTATAATGTTTTTAAGGCATACGATGGACTGGAGGCGGTGAACATAGCCTCCAAAGAAGACCTGCATCTGATAATCATGGACATCATGATGCCTAAGCTGGATGGGATGCAGGCCACCATGCGGATCAGAGAGGAAAAGAACATTCCTATCATAATGCTTTCCGCCAAGTCTGAAGATTACGACAAGATCACCGGTCTGAACGTGGGGGCTGACGACTACATCACCAAGCCTTTCAATCCGCTGGAGCTCATCGCCAGAGTGAAGTCACAGATCAGGCGCTACACCAACCTGGGAAGCCTCGCCGGCACTGAAGCAAAGAACGTCTTCAAGACCGGCGGCCTGGTGATCGACGACAGCACCAAGCAGGTGACGGTGGACGGCGAGGAAGTGCAGCTGACACCTACCGAATACGGCATCCTCAAGTTTCTTACGGAGAACGCCGGAAGGGTCTTCAGCATCGAGCAGATCTACGAAAAGGTCTGGGACGAGCCGGCTTACAATCCGGAAAACACCGTGGCGGTACACATCCGCCGTATCCGCGAAAAGATCGAGATCGATCCGAAGAATCCCAGATACCTGAAGGTGGTCTGGGGCGTAGGCTACAAGGTGGAGAAACACTGAAATTATCAAAAGGAGTATTTTAGGGGTGAAGGAAATGAAAGAAAGAAACATACGTGAAATCAAAGAATTGAAGCCACTGGCGGCGCTTCTCTGGATCCTGGGTCCGGCGCTGGGTGCGGCCTGCGGATATTTTGGAAGCAAAGCATTTTCTATAGCTTACATGTTTGACATTTCAGGCATAGACGAGAAAGATGTAAACAGCGACATTTATAACAGTTTCTGGAGCGTCACATTCAACAATGAGCACATGCAGGCTGACCTTGTAGGAAAATATACCGTCATCGCAGTAGTTCTAGCCGTTCTTGCCATTGCCTGCGTCATCGGTCTCATGGTCATGACCGGTAGGTTCAGCCGTGATGAAAACGGCAAGCCGGTTCTGAACTGGTTCGACAGGCTCTGGACTGAGATACATCTGGCTCTCGGCATCGCCGCAGGAGTCGGCGCAGTCTTTATCTTTGAGCCGCTCTTTGAGATCTGGCCCGCCATCGCCGGTCAGGGCTATACGCCGAACGATCCTGACGATTACTTTTTCGGCATAAATAACATGTTCGTCTTCGGCCTCGTACTGGCAGGCAGCTTCTGCTGTCTCCTGGTCACCATGATCTGCGCGGTGACCCTGGTAAAGAAACTGAAGGCCGGAACCTTCATAAAGGGATCCCTTTGCGGCATCATCCTTATAGCTGCCTGGCACGGCATCAGATACTGCTATCGCGCCATCTTCCGCTCCGATAAATACCTGCGCAAATATATCCTCATTGGGATCGGCATGGTGCTTCTGGCCATGACCTGGGTAGGCGCCCTGGTCGACCTTGCTCTGATCTTCGTCTTTGTACCGAAATTCGTTAAAAAGTTCAGAGAGATCAGATCCGGTGTGACGGAAGTCAAATCCGGCAATCTCACCTACAAGATCCCTGTGGAAGCCGACGAAAAGGGTCCCCTTTCAGGGCTGGACGGTCTCGCCATGGATATCAACGAGATATCCCAGGCCACCAACGCAGCTGTACAGAACGAGCTTAAGAACCAGCGTCTCAAGACAGACCTGATCAGTAACGTTTCCCACGATCTTAAGACGCCTCTTACTTCCATGATCACCTACGTGGATCTTTTGAAGACCGAGGGCCTGGATTCCGAAAGCGCGCCTGAATATCTGGACATAATCGATGAAAAGACTCACCGTCTGAAGACTCTCACCGAGAATCTTTTCGAAGCGGCCAAGGCATCCTCCGGCAACATTCCCTGCGAGATAACAGACGTGGATATATCCACCATCGTAAACCAGGCTCTGGCGGAGATGGAGGACAGACTGGCAGAGCACGAACTCAACGTCATCGTAAAGAACGATCTGGAGAACCCCATGGTAAGAGCTGACGGCCAGCTCCTCTGGAGAGTCATCGAGAACCTGCTTTCCAACGTTTCAAAATATGCTCAGACCGGAAGCCGCGTGTACGTGAATCTCAGCGATCCGGGCAAAGGCCACGCTCTGCTTGAAGTAAAGAACATCTCTCAGGATCCTCTGAACATCCCAGCGGATGAACTGATGGAGCGCTTCAAGAGAGGCGATGAATCCAGAAACACCGAAGGAAGCGGCCTCGGCCTGGCCATCGCAAAAGACCTTACCCGCCTGATGGGCGGTGTCTTCGAGATCACCATCGACGGAGACCTTTTCAAAGCCAGCGTGATGCTGGACAAGGCATAAAGTAATAATAGCGTAAGGGACCTCTTGGTCCCTTTTTTGTTTTCACAGGGAAGATTATATGCTAAAATATCTTTATCGGAAATCACACAACAAAGGTGGATAAAATGGATAACAACGAAGTACTCGGCCTTCTTCCGAAGTCGAGAAAGAATCTATTAAGGATAATATTCAGCAGGCTTGGCCTCGTGGTGATCACCATAATTGCCGAGCTCGTTCTTCTGGTGGGTGCTTATCTGTGGGCATTCAGCTACTTTAAATGGCTTGTTCTGGTACAGTTTGTTTTCACAATAATTATGATCCTTTACCTCTTCAACTGCTCAATGGATGCAAGCGCGAAGCTCACATGGCTGTTCCTGATCATGCTTGCCCCCGTGCCGGCTTCGATCTTCCTGTGGTTCACCCAGAAGAACTTCGGTCACCGCATGGTAAAAGAGCGCACAGCGGAGCTAATAGAAGCGACCAAAGACATGCTTCAGCAGGATAAGGATACCCTCTACGCACCGGAGCTCATAGAATCAGGTACGGACGACCTGTGCCGGTACGTCAACAGAAGCGGCTGCTTCCCTATATATAAAAACACCTCAACCACTTTCTTCCCTTCCGGCGAAGCCAAGTTCGAAGCTATGCTGGAGGAACTTAAGAAAGCCGAGAAGTTCATCTTCCTGGAGTACTTCATCATAACCGAAGGCTTTATGTGGGGCAGCATACTGAAGATCCTGGCGGATAAAGCCGCCCAGGGCGTGGACGTCCGCGTAATGTATGACGGTATGTGTGAGATCTCCACACTTACCGCAGACTATCCGAAGCGTCTGGCGAAGCTGGGCATCAAATGCAAACCTTTCTCAGCCATACATCCCTTCCTTTCGTCCCACTATAATTACCGCGACCACCGCAAGATCCTGGTGATCGACGGCAAGGTGGCCTTCAACGGAGGCGTCAATCTGGCTGACGAATACATAAACAAAGAAGAGCGTTTCGGTCACTGGAAGGACACCGCCGTCATGGTAAAGGGTCAGGCCGTTGAAAGCTTCACCCTCATGTTCCTTCAGATGTGGAACCTGACGGAGCAGGACGTTAAATGGGACGAATGCAAGGTAGAAGCTTCCGCCGAATCCGACGGTTACGTCATGCCATACTGCGACTGCCCTCTGGACGGTGAAAGGGTCGGCGAAAGCGTATATATGGACATCCTTTACCGCGCAAAACACTACGTACACATAATGACTCCTTATCTCATTCTTGATAATGAGCTGGAGACGGCTCTGAAGTATGCTGCTCAGCGCGGCGTAGACGTTAAGATCATCCTGCCCGGCATACCGGATAAGAAGATCGCCTACTCTCTTGCCAAATCCCACTATTCCCAGCTTGTGAAATACGGAGTAAAGATCTACGAGTACGATCCCGGCTTTGTTCATGCCAAGATCTTCGTTTCAGACAATGAAAAAGCTGTGGTAGGCACCATCAATCTGGACTACCGCAGCCTCTACCATCACTTCGAATGCGCGACCTATATGTACAAGACCAGCTGCGTCAGTGAGATCGAAGCAGATTATCAGGAAACGCTGAAAAAGTGCTCGGCTGTCACCGACGAGAGCATAAAGAACGAGAAGATATTTTACAAAGTATTCGGCGCCATTGTGAAGATCTTAGCGCCGCTGATGTAAATCTTTAAAAGAT
>CACYYH010000005.1 GCA_902778565.1 uncultured Eubacteriales bacterium | reverse complement strand
CCTTGGTTCTACTCATATTAATTCACCTCCTGAACTGATTTTACCATGAAAAAAGTAGACATGGTTTTTTTCATGTCTACTTTTAGTTTACCAGTTCAAGCGAACCGGTCGCTCCTCTTTTTACTATTATTTAATGTTATTCGTGTTCACCGCTGCCCTGACGGTACTGCCTGGGCGTCTGACCGGTGCGCTTTCTGAAGATCTTGGTGAAGTAACTCTGGTTCTCAAAACCTGATGCGCCTGAAATATCCACGATATCCATGTTGGTGTTCCTGAGAAGATCTTTTGCTTTGCTGATCCTCAGTTCGAGGATATAGTCGGTGAAAGGTCTGCCCATCTCCTGGCTGAAAAGCGCGGAGAAATAGGTGGGGTTGACGTGAAGCTCATTAGAGATGTCCGTCAGCTTGATCTTCCGTGTATAGTTACTCTTTATGTATCTTAAGCTGCGGGCGATCAGGGGAGAAGCTCCGGGATAAACAGAGGAAACCAGATCCGCTGATATGCGCTTCACCAGTCCGCGGAAGGTTTCTGACAGCTCATCAGTGGTGGCGGCCTCGTTTATCTTGTTGATTATGTCCATATCCATCTCGGCGAACTCGCCGAAGCTGAACCTCTCCTCACCGGAAAAGTTCTTGATTATGGTGGCGGTGATCCAGAGGATCATGGTCTTGATCTCATCCAGGTCTCCCAGGCAGATGACGTAAAGACGTTCAAGGATCCTTGAGGAGATCTTTTCCGCCTGGACTGTCTTGCCTCCGATTATGGCGTTTATGAGGTCATCCGTCATTTCTGCAGGGAAGGCTGATGACAAGCGGTCTTTTTTGCTCTGCCTTATCATGCCGCCAAGGGTTATCTGGTCGTTGAAATCCTTCTTTGCGTTCTGATAATCTGCGGAAGAATTCATTGTTGAAACGACGGAATTGTAGAAGAGGATCGATAGGCTTGAAATCTCTTCGATGGTGAAGACGGGAAGTGTGCCTGCAAAATCCATTATATCGGTCAGTTCGTCATCGTTGATGGCGTTCATCTGCACGAAGTTTGAGATGCTGCTGCTTTTAAGCTTCTTCATGACAAAGGGACCGGCGATGAAGTATCCTTCCACAGAACCGTTCTCTATCAGAGGAAAGGCCATATTGGACAGCCCTGCTCTGCAGAAAAAGATATAGGGCTCGCCGAGACCTGAGGAGAAGTTTCCCGCAAATTTCAGCAGACTCCTGCATTTGCTGTTGGATCTGGAATATATTTTGAATTTGCCGCAGATCTTCCTTTCGGGAGAATACTCCTTCGATATGGCGCCGGAATTATCGTAATAGGTCACCGGCACTCCTGATATCCTGCTGAAGGCGTTTACGGAGGCTTCAAGACTTTTTACTGTTTCCTTAGATTTTAGTGTGGAATTTGAGCTGTTCATCTTCTTGCCCTATAAAAAATCATAGTAAATATAATTATTATCAGGTTTATTATATCATATTTTAGGTTTCGGTCAAAAAATATTATGCATTTTACTTATATTATGATAAAATAACCCAAAAGATAATCGTCCGACATTTAAAGCAGACAGAGATGAGCGAAGACTATACTGATATTTTTGAAAAGGCTAAAAAGGCAATAATAGAAGGGGACGACGAGACCGCAGCAGAAGTCATTGGTCAGGCAGAGGAAGAGGGCATTGACCTTATGGATATCCTGATGAAGGGTTTCGGTGCAGGAAACGAAGAGATCATGGAGCGTTTTGACAGAGGAGAAATATCTGTGGCGGAGCTTCTCTTTGCATCTGACACCATGAAGGAAGTTACGGATGAGATCTTCAGGCACCTTGGGCTCAATGAAGCTCCGGGACCGGTATCGACCGGTAAACCCCGCGTACTTCTGGCTACTGTGGCAGGGGATATCCACGATCTGGGGAAAGGCCTGGTGGGAGCTTTTCTCAAAAACGCAGGCTTTGAAGTGATAGATCTTGGCTGCGAGGTATCGGTGGAAGCCATAGCTCTGGCCGCAAGAGAGTTCAACGTGGACATAATAGGAACCAGCGCGCTGCTTACTTCGTCTCTGAAGGAACAGAAGAAGCTGGAGAAATACCTGAGGGAGATAGGAGAAAGAGACAGGTACATAACCATGGTTGGCGGAGCACCGGTGACTCAGCGCTGGGCAGAGAAGATCGGAGCGGACGGCTATTCCGATACTGCAAGAGATGCCGTTGAAAAAGCCCTGGAACTTCTCAACAAAAAGAAAAACGGTAATCGCTGAATAATTATCGTGTGTAAAAATAACGAATATGATCAAAGGCCTTTGCACGAAGATGCAGAGGTCTTTTTTGTATTATTCAAAAAGCAAATTGATAAAATAATCAAGCAATTTAATACATAAAAAATAACGAAAATTTATTACTTTGTTTGAAGAATAGTTATATAAAGCAATTCAGTAATAAAAAAACGCAAACAGGTTATGAAACCACTGCTTTAGTGTGTTAAAATAAGAACAGATGTGGTAGTATGCCTAAAATATTATATTATTATACCCAGTGCATATATACACATCGGGAATTATTCTTTTTTTCACTAGTCTAGGAGGTAAAATATGGCTGAAACTAGAAAAGCTGGCGAACGTCTTCCCAGCAAGATCGAGGCCGCTCTTCCTATTATCGTCCTGTTAGGCCTGATGCTTGCCAACAGCCGTTTAGGATGGGGACAGGATCCTCATATGTACGTTCTTATCGCAGCCTGCGTTATCGGCTTTATCGGCTTCCTCTGCAAGGTTCCCATCAAGGAAGTCCTTGCTGCAGGTTATGACGCTATGGCACAGTCCCTGGAAGCTATGTACATCCTGTTATTCGTAGGATGCTTGGTAGGTTCCTTCGAGGCTTGCGGAACCATTCCCGCCCTCGTATTCTACGGACTGAAATTATTCACTCCCAAGATCTTCCTTCCTACGGTATGTCTGCTTTGCCTGATCGTAGCATCTGCTTTAGGTTCATCCTACACCACAACTGCTACACTCGGTATCGCATTCCTTACCATCGGAGCTACCATGGGAGTTAACCCCGGACTCATCGCAGGTGCTGTTCTTTCCGGAGCATGCACAGGTGATAAGTTCTCACCTCTTTCCGATACCACCAACCTTTCACCTGCATCCGCTCAGACAGGTCTTTTCGACCACGTAAGAGCTCTTGTAGGAACCACAGGTCCTACATTCCTTCTCGCATTCCTTATTTACTGCGTGATCTCCCTTGCTGGAAACGTAGGACAGTATGATCCCGAACTGGTACAGGGTGTATCCGATGCTATTCAGGGCAACTACAACTACATGAGCCCCGTTCTTCTGATCCCTGTACTCTTCATCATCGGTATCGCAGTATTCAAGATCCCCGCAGTTCCCGGAGTTCTCCTCGCTGCTGCAGTAGGCTGCTTATTCGCAGTTATCTTCCAGGGCGCTAACTTCGCAGACTGCATCGGCATGACCCACTATGGATATGCTACAGAAACAGGAAACGAACTGGCTGACGCTCTGATGACCAGAGGAGGAATGGACTCCATGCTCTGGACCATCAACATGGCCCTCATCGCTATCGCAATGGGCGGTATGTATGCTAGAGTCGGCTGCATCGAGTCACTGCTCGGCGGACTGATCAAGAACATCAAGACACCTTTCCATATGTGTGTTGCAATCGTTTGCTCCGCAATGTTCGTAATCCTTACCATGTGCGATCAGTACCTCGGCATGATCATTCCTTCCTCAATGTATAAAGAGAAGGTCGATGATATGGGACTTTCCAGAGCATTCCTTTCAAGATGTCAGGAAGACGGCGGAACACTGTTCAGCCCTCTGGTACCTTGGTCAACCTGCGGTGTATATCACTCCGGCATCATGGGAGTTCCCACACTCCAGTACCTGCCTTTCGCATTTGCTAACATCCTGAGCCCTATCGTTTCCATCGTAACAGCTGCATGGGGCGGAAACATCATCTATGCTGATGGTTCCAGAACCGGCATCTTCGGCGGAAAAGTTAAGAAGGGTCCTGTTGATGCAGCTCCTGAAGAAGCACATGCACATGCTCTTGAGAGACTGGCAGAACTGAGAGCCAACGGAACATACAAGAACATCGGCGAATAATCACAAGATAAGTTGAAAATTCGAAGTTGATACTGTATAATAAATGCATACTCGGGAAAGACCCGGGTATGCATTTTTCTTTATTATCGAAGCAGGGTACAGAACATGGAACAGTATAAAGGAATAGTTAAAAACAGAACTCCGGAAAGAAAGATGCTTCTGGTAGTTGTTACCGGCATCATTTTGTTTCTGTCATGGCAGCAACGCAACTGGTTATATATGATATTTGCGCTGGTCATGATGTCCGCGGTCTTCTACACCAAGGAGCACATAGTGGACAAGAACGGAGTCCATATAGTATATAACATCTTCGGCATCAAGATACCTTACACATGGACCTGGGACGTCATAACCATAGTGCGTCCGGATTACAGCAAGGCCAAGCCCAACGTACTCCTGGAGATCGCCAAGGACGTCACCATCAGAGGCTTCGTATTCAAAAAATCCGAAGTCCAGGATGTTATGGATTTCATCAAGCGTATGAATCCCAATATCCATGTGGAAGACTTCACCGAAGAAGAAGCCGCCAGGGCTGAAGAGGAGCGTAAGCTGAAGATGCAGTACGCTATGCAGAGGCAGAAGGCTTCAAAGAAATTGAAGAAGAAATAGCATTAAAAAAAGCAGCCACGCTGCTTTTTTTAATGCTATTTCTTCAGTACTCCTGCTACCAGCAGGTAGTATTCAGGGATCGATTCACCGTCTGACCAGAGAATGTCGAAGCCGAACTTATCATGAACCAGTTCCACAGGGAAGCATCCTATGGCCTCCAGGCTGTAGCGCATCTTGTCTGGATGCACACAGGGGTGGCCGGAAAGGCGGGCGCATTTTTTGCACTGGACGCATTCCTGAGCTGCCAGACCGTAGCTTTCGGGAATGGACTTTTCCAGGTCCAGCATTTCCTGATCGTAGCGGTCCTTTTCAGTGAAAAGCCGCTGCTGGGCTTCATCCACGTCAGCTGCGCCGGCATTATCGATACGGTCTACTATGAGACGAAATACTGAGAACTGTCTGAAAAAGTCCTCAGGCTCAAAATCGAAGGGAGGGCAGGCCCAGGTCTGGGCGTAGCCGGAGCATGCCGAGCAAAGCTTGTGAGTCTTTTCGAAGTCGAAATATTTGCTCAGAAGTTCGTCAATGGAAAGTTCTGTCTCAAATCTTGTCACGCTGTAGTTTCTGTCCATTTCATTCCACGCTTTCTGCATTAAGTCTTGCCTGCTGTCTGTTATTTGCGAATTCCATATAGAGTATGGATATCATTATCACTATGGCGCCTGTCCAGCCGATGAGGGAAAGAGTTTCATGGATCAGCAGCACCGAAAGGATGCAGCCTGAGGCAGGTTCCAGGGAAAAGATGATGCCGACTCTGTTGGAAGGCACCTGCTTTTCGCAGTGGATCTGCAGTATGAAAGCTCCTGCGCTTGAAAAAAGGCCCATGATTATGATGGCAGTCATCTGAGATGAAGTGATGAGAGAATGGTATGCGAATTCTCCTCTTACTGCAGCGATCACAGTTCCCCAGACAGAGACAAAAGCCATCAGAAAAATAATAAATAAGGTATTGTCTATATTAGTCCTGTGGGACATCTTTTCCATATAGATGATGTTTATAGCGCCTGCGATGGATGCCATGGCGCAGAGGATATCTCCGGAATTGATCACCAGGCCGCCCATGTCAGGGGTATAGCAGAGCATGCAAGTACCTGCCAGGCAGATCAGGGCGCTGACGGCGATGAAGCCGGGGATCCTTTTTTTGTATACCAGAAGATTGATCACCGGGCACACCAGGAAGCTGAGAGTCGTAAAGAAAGAGGCTCTCACGGAAGTGGTGTATTTCACTCCGACGATGTTGAAGATGTACATTGCCGTAATTAAGATGCTCAGTATGAAGGAAAACTTCAGAGTGTCCATGTTGAAGTTCCTGAAGTGCCTGAAAAAGCATATGGCAAGAACGATCGCAGCCAAAGCGAACCTGATGGATATTATATAAAATGTGGGTACGTCTTCCACGAACTTCGTCAGGGGGTAGCTGATACCCCAGAACATCGCTGCCAGGATAAGACCGAATACAGACAGGAGTTCGCGGTTGCTGCTCTTATCTTTCAATGTCTTACTCCTTGGGCGATATTATGGCCAATTGTACTCCGGCTCCCTTGATGGAAAAGTTGATGTTGAAAGTCGCTCTGACGTCTTCGGTGTATACGTCCAGATCCGGCTGGGTCGTGATAGACGACGGCAGGATATGCAGCATGTTCAGCTCCGAAGGGAAGTTAAGGGTGGACAGATATGAGAAGATGCCGTTGGACTTGGTCAGGGAATATTTGATTATGTTGTACATGCCCTGATCGATGGACATATTCATGGAGATGTCTATCTCATCCTTGAAATCGTTAATGACGTCTTTTACGTTCTGAGCTGTAGATTCCTTCAGGCAGAGATTGTAGATCTGCTCGTTGAAGTTGTAGCAGATCACGATGAAATGCGGCTGGGCTGCAACGTAGGAGCGGATGACGCAGTACTGCTTGCCCCAGTAAATGATCTCGCCTGAAATATTGCTAAGCGCCTGATATGCATAGAAGGCAGGCTTCTTTATGCCTCCGGAGGTAATTGCAGCCGGATAGCCCTTGATTATATCGTTATTGTTATTATTGTCCGGATCCCTGAGTCTCACCTTGATCCATGCTTCCTTGGAATTGATGATCCTGTTGAAGAGGAAGATGGGATAGGCGATGGAATCGTATCCGTAGTGTGCCATGTGCACAGCTCTGGAGTTTTCATTGAGGCCGACTTCAAAACCTGCGGAGGTCAGAAGGATCTTTATCCTGTTGATATCGGAAAGGGAATCTTCCGGCTCTGTGAGAACGGTTACCTTTCTGGGATTCAGTTCCTGAAGGATACCGAAGATGGAATAGCCCAGAACCCTGAAATCATTCAGAGTTATGAGGACTTCCAGATAGTGGTCCAGAGTGGAAATAAGAGGAGCTTCGGTGTTCACGTTGAGCTCCAGCTTGAGAGCGCTGACATGGCTGTTGGAAGGAGTCTGGGAACTTAAACTTGAAAGAGACTTCCTTATGACGGAAACCGCCTCATTGGGGTTCAGCAGTTCCATGATGCCTTTTCTGATGTCACTCATTACCATGGGCATATGCTCTTCACGGTAAGTCTGAGGATCGGTGCCGAACCATTTGATAAAGTACTTCTCGTAGTATGAAGTGGTAGAGAAGCCCACGTCGCGGGCGATGCGGGAGATCTTTTTGTTGGTTTCAAGAAGGTCGATCTCCGACCATTCTACCCTGGCAAAGCAAAGGAATTCCCTGAAGTTCATTCCGGTGTAGTTCTTGATGATATGGCTCAGGTAGAATGTGGAAAGATGCTCCATGTCCGCCAGATCATTCAGCGTGATCTGCTCCGAATGGAATTCGTAGATGTAGCTGATTATGCGGCTGATACGGTCGATGGTGATCTGGTTTCCTGATTCGAAATTCACCACAACGTCGTTATCGAAAGCAAAGAGGTTGAAGTATTTATCCACGTATTTGATAACGTCCACCATCATATAGGTGCACTCGGATCTGTAGTTGAATCCTCTGGTGGAATACTGAAGAAGTATCTCCAAAAGCTTCTCCCTTAAAGTATCGTGCTTTTTAGTATGTCCCTTGTTGCTGTAGGTCCTGTAGCAGGCCTTGGTGAGATCAGGAAAATACTGGGAGAAATAGTGAGTGCTCAGCTGGATGACAGCTACGATGTTATCCTCACCGGTGGACATGAGGCTGTGGACCTCGTGGCCGGAATTGGTGAAGATATCACCTTCGTGAAGGGTGTAGGTGCAGTAGCCGTTCTTCAGAGCGATCTCGCCTTTCAGGACCAGCACAAACTCAGTATCCTGATGATAGTGGATGGGATACTCCTTGATGTTTGCTATTGTAATATTTATCGGGAAATCATCCTGATAAGTGATCTTTTCAAAAAGCATTTATTCGGTCCTTTTTCGTGATTATTTTGCTATTTGCCATTTATGTGTTTATTATACTCCAAAGCGGGTATTTATTAAAAGAGGTTTATGCAATTTTCTAAGCAAAAAAATCGATTTTTAGAGCAACTTAATTGTTGCGCAAAAAACGGCTCTAAATTACAATAATATTGGACGTATGGTATAAATATGTCCTCATGAAAAGTCCAATATTTAATTCTAATGATACAATTACGGAGGTAATCAAATGAAGACTGAGAGAGTAGTAGTTGTTACAGGAGCCGCCGGCGGCATTGGCAGACAGATCGTTAAGAAATTCCTTGAAAACGGATATTTTGCATGCATGCTCGACATAGCTGAAGAACCCATCGAAAAAGCCATCGCTGAAATGGGCTTCGACGGATCAAAGGTCAAGGGCTATGCTATCGATATTTCTTCCGAAGAGAAGGTAAAGGAAGTTATCGCTAAGATCATAGATGACTGCGGCAGGATCGACGCACTTGTAAACGCTGCAGGTATCTGCGGAAAATATGCACCTACTATCGATTATACTTTCGAGAACTTCAAGAGGATCTACGAGATCAACGCTTTCGGAACCTTCCTGATGATGAAGTATACTCTTCCTCAGATGGTTGAGCAGAAGAAGGGCGCTATCGTTAACTTCGGTTCCGTTTCCGGTATGACAGGTTACACCTGGGAGATCGGCTACGGCTCCAGCAAGTGGGCAGTTATCGGAATGACCAAGAACGTTGCAAACGAATATGGCGGAATGGGCATCAGAGCCAACTCCGTATCACCCGGCTGGGTAGATACCAACATGCTGAAGGTATCCCTGGATGACTTCGAAGCCATCACAGGTGCAGCAGACATTACCCTTGGGCCCATGGGAAGAGTTGCGACACCTGCTGAGATCGCTAACGGCGTATACTGGCTCTGCACAGACGATGCAAGCTATGTAAACTCCACCAACCTGCTGATCGACGGTGGAATGATGCTTGGCTAAACCCCCAACATACAAACGGAGGAAAAAATGAAAGACATTTATTTGAACGAAAGACTTACCAGAATGAGAGAAAAGCTCTGGAATACCAGACCTGCTATCACAGCAGAGCGTATCGTTCTGGCAACGGAAGCATACAAGCAGTTCGCAGGAGATGCAGTTCCCATCTTCAGAGCCAAGGTCTGCAACTACGTCATGGAACACATGACGACTCTGATCATGGAGGACGAACTGGTTGTAGGTACAGCTACCGACAGATACAGAGGAGCTAACCTCTATCCTGAATTCCAGTCCAGCTCCTGGTACATTTCCGATATCGACGAATTCACTACCAGAAGCAAAGACCCTTATGATATCACTCCTGAAGACAGAGAGAAGATCCTTGAGACTCTGAAATACTGGGACGGCAAGGCTATGGAAGACATCGCTGCCACAGCTTTCCCTCCTCACATCAGAGAGTGCATGAAGGACGATATCATCACAGTCGGACTTACCAACGGCGTATCCGGAGAGACCACCTGCGATCATGAGAAGATCCTCACCGTAGGTATCAAGGGGTATATGGACGAGTGCCAGAGAAACATCGACAATCTGGTTCCTCAGTCAATGGAAGACCAGGCAAAGATCGACTACTGGAAGGCTTGCATCATCCAGTGCGGCGGACTTATCACCTATGCACACAGAATGGCTGAAGAGGCAGAGCGTCAGGCAGCTGAATGCACAGACGAAAAGAGAAAAGCCGAACTGCTCCAGATCGCAGCTAACTGCAGAGTGGTTCCCGAGAATCCTCCTCAGACTTTCTGGCAGGCACTTCAGATGATCTGGTTCGTACACGTATTCTTCCACATTGAAGTTTGCACCACAGCAAACGGCTACGGAAGATTCGACCAGTACATGTGGCCTTACTACAAGAAGGACGTTATCGATGACAAGACGCTGACAGAAGAGGAAGCATTTGAGCTTCTGGCTTGTCTGTATCTCAAGTCCTGCGAAGTATATGAAGTAAGAGATAACTGGTATGCCACATCCTTTGCAGGATATCCTATGTGGGAGATCCTCATCGTAGGCGGACAGAAGCCTGAAGGCGGAGATGCCACCAACGATCTATCATACATGTGCCTTGAGGTTGCCAACAGACTTAAGACGACACAGCCCGTAATGGCAGTCAGAGTATGGGAGGGAACTCCTGAAGACCTGATCAAGAAGGGCTGCGAGATGATCCAGGACGGACAGGCCAACCCGGGATTCTTCAATGACAACGCTGCCATGAAGATGGCTCTCGGCAAGGGCTGCTCCATCGAGGAAGCGCGTGACTGGACCATCGTAGGATGCATCCAGCCCGGTCCCGGAGGCGGATCCACAGACGGTTCCCCCGACGCAGGTTACGTCAACATGGGTAAGATGCTTGAATTCGTACTCCATAACGGCGTAGATCCTTCAACAGGAAAGCTCATGGGACTTCAGACCGGAGATCCCAGAGATTTCAAGAACATTGAGGAATTCAAGGACGCTCTTAAGAAGCAGATCCTTCATCACTATGACCTCATCAGGATAGGCTACAACCTCATGCAGTCCATCCATATGAACAGATATCCCGTCATCTTCGCATCCATGGTAACCAAGGGCTGCGTTGAGTCAGGCAAATCCGTACAGCATGGCGGAGCCAAGTACTCCACTGCAGGTCTCTACATCACAGGAGCAGCCAACCTGGCAGACTCCATCGCTGCTGTTGAGAAGTGCGTATTCGAGGACAAAGACTGCACCATGGATGAGCTGGTCAAGGCCTGTGACGCCAACTTCGTAGGCTATGAGAGACTGAGACAGCTTCTCCTGAACAAGCCTCCTAAGTTCGGTAATGACAACGAGCACGTTGACGCCATCTACAAAGAGATGATGCACTTCATCGCTGACAACGTTCAGACATGGCACGACGCAAGAGGCGGCTGGTATTCATTCAACGTACATTCCCAGACCGTAAACGTTTCACACGGACAGGTCACCGGAGCGCTTCCTGACGGAAGACTTGCAGGCGAGCCTCTCTGCGACAACGCTTCTCCTATGATGGGAAGAGACGTGAACGGCCCTACGGCTACGGTTCTTTCAGTAGCTTCCATGGGACAGGATGCTTTCCACGACGGAGCTCTGTTCAACCTGAGATTCGACCCTAAGGGCGTTGAAGGTGAAAAGGGTCTCAACATCATCGAAGGCGTCATCAAGACCTTCTTCGATCATGGCGGAGAGCACATCCAGATCAACGTTGTTGATACCAAGACTTTGAGAGACGCTCAGAAGAATCCTGAGAACTACAAGGGACTCATGGTTCGCGTAGCAGGATACATGGCTTACTTCACAGAGCTCGATGAGAGCGCTCAGGAAGCCATCATCTACAGAACGGCTCATCTCGAAGAAGAAGAGACTGCTTAAGATCAAGCCGGCAGTCTGCATATATTTACTTGTCCTCGTCACCAAGACCGGCGGGCTGCTCAGGCATCGATTCTCGGGAAGCCTGAAAAACTCGCTGGTGTGCCTGAATCAGTGCGAACTGCGTTCGCCACTGCGATTCGGTCTATGTGTTTGATATGCGAGCATATCAACACATATCCCTCATCGCCGTCATACTGATTCAGGCAAACAGCTCAGACAGTTTCAGGCTTCAGCCGATCATCTTCTGCTCTTTGCAGGCCGGTCTGAGGCTCCTGCGGGAATCGTAAATATATGCAGGCTGCCGGCGATTTGAATATTTTGTAGTTATTTTTAGGAGATTGTTATGGAAAAAAGACTAACGGCTCTTGTGGGGTCGCTGCAGAAGTTCAGTACTGAAGACGGTCCGGGAATACGTACCACGGTGTTCCTCAAGGGCTGTCCTCTTAACTGCAGATGGTGCCATAATCCGGAGATGATCGATTTCAAACAGGAAATAATAAGACTTCCCAACAGCTGCATCAAGTGCGGCTACTGCATCAAGGAATGCCCTCAGAACGCTATCTTTGTGGATGAAAAGGGAAAAATAGACATAGACCGCGAGAAGTGCGACCTTTGCATGAAGTGCACGAAGATCTGCTATGCCAATTCTCTGGATCCCGTGGCGGAGGAGATGACGCCTGAAGAGGTCATGAAGTACGTCAAGCAGGACAAGGGCTTCTACGACCATACCGGAGGCGGCATGACTCTCTCCGGAGGCGAGATGCTGGCGCAGCCGGACTTTTGCGATGCGCTGATAGATCTGGCTGAGAAGGAGGGCATAGGCGTCTGCCTTGATACCTCCGGTTTCGGAGACGGCGACAGGCTTCTGGCCATGGCTGTGAGACCTGCAGTCACCAACATCCTTTTCGACATGAAGGCCATCGATGACGAGGTGCACGTTGCTTATACAGGCCACTCTAACCAAATCATCCTTGAGAACCTGGAGAAGCTTGCAGCGGATCCCAGGGTGCTTCCCAAGATCATGATGCGAATGCCCCTGATCAGCGGAGTCAATGATACTGACGAGATGATCCAGGCTTCAGGAGAGTTTTATAAAGCTCATGGCCTCAATGAGGTGTTCCTTCTTCCTTATCACACCCTGGGGGTCACCAAGACCAGAAACGTGGGTAAGGAACCGGAGACATTCGAAGCGCCTTCAGAGGAAAGGATCGAAAAGATCAGAAAGTGGTTCGAACTTCTGGGTATGAAGTGCGAAGTGCTGGGCAAGCAGGTAAGAAAATAAAAAAGATCAGTAAAGAGCATGTGCTTTGCGCATGCTCTTTTTTCTTGTGATAAAGATTGTAATACTGCGGAAAATATGCTATTATTAGACAAAGTCTAATTGATGGATAGGAGAGAAATCATGGCATTTGAACTTAAACAGGAAGTATATGACAGACTCAAAGACGAGTGTGTGAAAGCTTTAAAGGAGCGTTCGGTTTCCAGAGCGGACGAGCTCATCAATATCCTTATGGATACCGAAGGCGTTATTATACACTGCCCTTACCATCACTTTATAGTGCCTGCAGTTCTTCTGACGATGGCAGCCATGGAGAAATACTATAAAGAAGACAAACTCAGGGAATGGCTGGATCTGGCTGAGGCAAGAGCAAAGAATGTACCCGGAGGAGTCTGCGGCAACATGGGAAACTGCGGCTCGTCCGTAGGCGCAGGAATATTCATGTCGGTATACACCAGCGCCTCACCGCTTTCCGTTGAGAACTGGAAGTGGGCCAATGAACTTACAGGACGCTGCCTCATAAGGGTCTCAAGTTACGGAGGACCGCGCTGCTGCAAACGCACCTGCTATCTGTCCCTGATGGAAGCTGTGCCTTATATCAATGAAAAACTGGATCTGAACATCAAGTTCAATGAAGCACTGATCTGCAAATACTCAGATCAGAACAAAGAGTGCCTGAAAATCAACTGTCCGTTCTTTGAAAGGCATCCGAGGAACTCTGAGGAAGGTTGTCCCATTACAGTTCCCGGGCAGATGATGCCTAAAAAGGATCCTGCAAAGGACTGCGCCTGCCAGTATGAACCCGTGGACATGGCTGAAAGCACCTGCTACATAAACTGGGAAAAGCCGGACGGAGCTTTCGTAAAGAAGGACGAAGTGATCTGCGAGGCAGAAGCCGACAAGAAAGTCATAGAATTCACCGCAGGGTGCGACGGATACCTCACCCATAAAATAGAAAACGGCGACTATTTCAACGCCGGTTCCGTAATAGGGTATATCAAAAGCCGGAAATAATTCCGGCTTTTTTAAATATTATCGTATATGTGTAGTTTATTCTGCTAAAGGTGATTATGGGGTAAGTTTGTTAGACTTAGTCTAATAGACGGGTAAAAATATAACCGGCTTGGGTTACTTTGATTTTCTTTCAAGGACGTCTTCGATCTCGCTTACGAGTCCGATGATATCAACGGAATATTGTCCGAGAGCCACAGTCCAGTTTGCAAGGCAGTGCCTGCCGTAATCTGTGATTGAGTAAACCTTTCTGGCCTTTGCATTATTATCAGGCGATTTCATCTCTGACCGGAGCTGGCCGTCGTCTTCCATCTTCTTCAGATATCTGTATACACCTGTAGGATCCGGTCTACGGTCCATGAACATGGGCTTTTTCTCAAGCTCGTTTATTATCTCCAGCCCGTACATCTCTTTTTTGGATAAGATAAGAAGGATGTGTGGCTGCAGGAATTTGTCAAGATTTCCTCCTTTGCAGGAGCATAACATTTCAGTGCCGGTCAAAGTGATATACTTCCTTTCAGATATTTGGTCATAGCAGATGTGATGACGCTCACGATACGGATGCCGATGGACGATATCACCACGACCTTTGCTTCCCTGAGTTCTCTTTCCCAAGGTTCTATGAGTATCTTTTCTCCTACGCAGTCAAGTCTCACAGGACCTTTATCGGTCTCTAAGAAACCTTTGATCCTGTAGGTTGAGGCCGCTATCTCCTTTATAAAGGGTTCCAGCTCATCGATGGGAACGATGCCTCTTCCCTTGAGAACCAGAGTCTGAGGTCTGGATTCAAAGGTATTGGTGGTCTCTCCGACTCTTCCCATGAGTCCGGAAGGTGCGTCTATGAGTTCCCTTATACCGACGTTGCAATAGGAGGCTTCCTCCACACGAGCATCGGGATTTCTTTCATAGATATCAGTCTTTATGCTATCGATAACGTCTTCTGTAACGAGATCGGCCTTGTTGAGGATGATGATGTCGCTGAATACCACCTGATGATCGAGAGATTCCAGTACTTCGATGAGGTCAGGATAGCTTGTGCTGTCCACGATGCATACGGAATGGACATAGTCATATCTTCTGTCAAGATGTTTCTCCAGTCCCTTCAGTATGTCTTCCATGTTGGCAGGGTCAGCCAGGCCTGATGCTTCAATGAAGAGATAGTCGATGTCTTTTCCCGACAACTCCACCAGAGCTTCTACGAATTTATCCTTAAGGCAGGCGCAGAAAATGGAACCGTTGGAGAGTTCGGTCATGTCTATGCCGTTTCCTTCTACAAGTTCCGAGTCTATGCTGACTGCACCAAACTCATTGATGAGTACGCCGATCCTGTGACCGGCATACTCATCTATTAATTTTTGAAGCAAGGTGGTCTTACCGGATCCGAGGAAACCGGTGAGCATTATGAGTTTGATCATTATTTGACGTATTCTTTGATAGCAGCTATGAGTTCTTCCTTGGAAGGGATCAGTGAGATGAATCTCTGCTCGCCGTTGATGGTCATGGTAGGAAGGTTTGTCATACCCATCTTGACGTATCTGGGGATGTCTTCCTTGACGCAGTACTTGTATACTCTGTACTCGGCGTAGTCCTTGATCTCATCATAGATGTCCTCAACTGCGGCTCTCATGTAGAAGCATGCTGCGCACTGGTCGGGATCCAGCAGGAAGAGCTCTACGATGACTTTATCGGAGTTTGCGTAGTCGGGGATCTCAACGTTTGAGGTATCCACTACGGTCTCGTAGTTCTTGATGAGCTCTCTGGTGGAATCCAGATGCTTAACTGCCTGAGCGCAGGCAACGGTGTTCTCGATAGGAGTGTCGTAAGGCATGTCGCAGCCCGGACTGATGATGAAGTTTCCGTCGGATACTTCTCTTACGGAATCGATAAGATCAACAACGCACTTCATGTTGTCCTGCTGGTTTCCGAAGAGCATGGTTGTGGTAAGAGGAATGTTTCCTCCGAGGGTGATGTTGAATCTGTCGGTTACTTCCTTGGCCTTAGGCATGTTGACGTTCTCGTCGATGGAGATGCCGTCAGGTCCCATCTCGCACATTACCTCGATCTGCTTTGTAGCATTTCCGCATACGAAGAAGGAGGAGTATGCACCGCGGGATCTGATGTAGTCGAATACTGCGGTGAAGCTCTCTGATAAGAGTTTCTTGATCATCTTAGGGGAGATCTGTGAAACCAGAGGGTCTACCACAGCGATAACGTCCATGCCTGCATCGATGTACATTCTGGACATTTCTATGGCTACCTGTGCGCAGTATCCTACGAGAGCCTTGGTGTATTCAGGATCGCTTACCATGTCCATGAAGATCTCAGTTCCTCTTAAGTGGGAAGCGAGAGTGAAAGGACCGCAGATGAGTCCATAGAGGGCAGTGTCTTCGCCGACTGCTTCCTTGACTCTTCTCATGGTTCTTAAGATCATGGGGATCCTGCCGCTTTCCTCTGTAGGGATCTTGCATGTGCAGGGGATCTCCTTATTGGGGCCTTCCCAGGGATGTGATTTAACTGAAGGCGGGTTGTCCTTTGCCCACTTCAGCTCGCAGCCCAGGATCTCTGCTTCGATCTGAAGATCGAACATGATGGGCATGCCGTCCGGTGAGTACAGTTTGTGGACTTCCAGCAGGGACTCGACAAGCTTATCCTCGTCGGTCAGAAGTTCCTGCGCAGTGTAGCCTTTTAACTTACCTGCATGAACGCCGGCAAAGGGTACCCATGGGATGTCGTCTGTCTTTTCGTGTCTGAGTGTTTTTAAAATTAATTCTTTACCCATAAAAATCACCTGTGTATTGTCTTAAATTGAATTAAGTTGCGCTTAACGCGCAGACTTAAAGCCTACAATAATATTTTACTATAATTATATAATAATTTGTTTACAAAATATAAAATTAAGTTGCTATTTTGCTGAACTATATTGCACCAAGGCGGGTTATTTTGCTTTTGAGCAAGGTAATTATAATTCGGCTTAGATATATTGAAATCACCGGATTGCCATGGCGGATATATGGCAATAAAATGAAAAACTATTGCAAACTAATCGCGTTTTACGTTGTACAAAGGTTGTTAAAAAAGTAGTATAATAATAGCGTAGTATGTGAAAGTATACTATTTTGGATGAAAAGAAGCATATAAATTATTGTTTTGGAGGAAATTAATATGGCAAAAGAAGCAATTTACGAGAAGGCCAAAGATTCCATCATCGAAGCAGATGAAGATATGGCGATGGAAGCGCTTGAAGAAGCAGAAGCGGAAGGCCTTGACCTGGTAGAATTACTTACCCAGGGCTACAGTGCCGGCATGAAAGAGCTGGGCGACCAGTTCGGTATGGGCGAAATTTTCCTTCCTGAGCTCATCTTCGCTACAGAGGTCATGAAGACCGTATCCGAAGAGATCGAAGGCAAGATGGATATGTCCCAGGTACAGCAGAAGGGCACACTTGTTATCGGTACCGTTGAAGGTGACGTACACGACATCGGCAAGGGTATCGTAGCATCTCTCGTTAAGACCAATGGAGTTAAAGTCGTTGACCTCGGAAGAGAAGTTCCTGCTCAGAACTTCGTTGACGCAGCTATCGAAAACAATGCTGAATTCGTAGGTTCATCAGCACTTCTTACTACTACCATGACCGTTCAGAAGGATATCGAGGAAGCACTCAAGGAAGCAGGTATCCGTGACAAGGTAAAGACAATGGTAGGCGGAGCTCCCGTAACAGGAAGATGGGCTGAGAAGATCGGCGCTGACCAGTATTGTGAAGACGCATCCGATACAGTTAACTTCATTATGGACTGGCTTGCAAACAACTAAGCAGCCGTCAGACTTAACAGGAGAGTGAATCATGAGCAAGAAATTTCAATATGATAACGACATGCTCGGCTATCATGTTCTGACCAATGAGGATCTCGATGCCATCCACGAAGCGACTCTGGACCTTATGCATGATTACGGCGTACAGATGCACGGCAAGGAAGCTCTTGAAATTCTGGAAGGTGCAGGCTGCGAAGTAGACTATGAGATAGACAGAGTAAGATTCCCCAAGGGACTGGTAAACGATGCCATCGAATCCACTCCCGCAGAGATCACTCTTTGCGGAAGAGATCCCAAGAACGATACCGTTCTGGGAGGCAAGAAGGTCTGCTACAAGAACTTCGGAACCGGCGTGTTCATCTTTGACCCTTACACAGGAGAACTGAGAGAATCCACCAAGGAAGACCTCGGTAACGTAGCAAGATTCATCGACGCTATTCCCGAGATCAACTGCTTCTCCATCGCGGTAACCGCAGGAGACGTAAACCAGAAGGTAAGATCCCTTCACGAAGCTGAGGTAGTTCTCAATAACCTTACCAAGAACTTCGCTCACGACCTTGAAGGTGTCAAGAACACACAGAGATTCATCGATATGGCTGCCCTTATCCAGGGCGGATATGATAAGCTGAGGGAAAGACCCATCATCACCATGGGTGCATGCCCCAACAGCCCTCTGGAAGTAAATGAAAATGAGACCTCCATCATCAGGCTTTCAGCCAAGTACGGACTTCCCATCGACATCCTTTCCATGGGACTCTGCGGAGCCACCACTCCGGCTACAATGGCAGGTACGCTGGTTTGCACCAACGCTGAGATCCTTTCCGGAATCACCTTATCACAGATCCTGAATCCCGGAAATCCCATCCTCTATGGTACGTCAACTACCATAATGGACATGAAGACCGCGCAGTCTCCGGTAGGCGCTCCCGAGCATGCAATGTGCTCCGCGGCAGTAGGCCAGATCGGACACTATTACGGAATACCCACTAATGTAGGCGGCACGTAGGCGGACAGCAAATGTTTCGATGTCCAGCTCGGACATGAAAAGACAATCACCAACGTCATCCCCGCAATGGCAGGTTCCAACCTGATCTACGGTATGGGAATGATGGAAATGGGTATGACAATGAGCTATGAGCAGTTACTTTGTGACGCGGAGATCGCAAGAATGTCAAGGAGACTGGAATACGGTATCCCCGTCAACAAAGACACACTGGCACTGGACGTTATCAAGGAGGTAGGTCCTGCCAACAACTATCTGGCTACAAGACATACTCTTAAGTACATGAGAAAAGAACTTTCAACCACCAAGTACATCGACCGTACACAGAGAGAGACCTGGGAGAAGAAGGGTTCAATGACCATGACTGAAGCTGCTCACGCCAAGGCTATCGACATTCTGGAGAATTATCATCCCGAACCTCTTCCTGAAGATATTCAGAGAGCTATCCACAACATCGTTGAGGATGGTGAGAGGGAAGCTGAAGAACTGGCTAAGTTCAAAGCTAAACAGAGATAATTACTATATCATTTTTAAGAAAGGAAAGACGATATGGCAGAAGAAAAGAAATATCAGAGCCGTATGGGCGATGGTTCTCTGGTCTTCATGACAGAGGATGAGATCCGCGCTGATATGAGGGAAGGTATGGCCGATGCTGTAAAGCGCGGCAAGATCGATCCCATGTCAGAAGAGGATTTCGAGCGCCTCTATGAGATCATCACGATGCCCGGTGGCGTAGTTGGTGTTGAGCCCGGAAAAGAGATAGTCAATACAAATGACTCCGGCGGATACAAGATCAACGTCAAGTCCCAGATGCCGCTTCCTAAGGAAATGGAAACTCTTATCTATGAGAGATGTCTTGGATGCGATTCCGTTGATATCGGAAACACCGACTACAACTATAAGACCGCTAAAGGAGTTGCCAAACGTGATGCAGGCGCTCTCAAGCAGGCTCTTAATGTTACCACTATGCCTCTGCTTTTCGGCGGCATGCCTGACCTGGGATTCTATACCCAGCCGGACGGCCCTGCAGGAAACTGGGCAACACTTCTTCCCGACGGAAAGATCAAGGAAGCCCTTGCAGCTCAGGAAGAGGCTGTGGAATATTCCATCAAGGATATCTGCTACGTTGCCGACCAGGCTTACGACGTAGGAGCTGACGGAATGAACCTTGATACCTGCGGAGCAGCAGGAGACGCTGATTTCCTTGCAGCGCTCAAGGCTTGTGAAGCCATCACTTCCAAGTATCCTGATTTCCCCGTTGAGATCGGTATGGCAGGCGAATTCGTTCTCGGTATGCACGGCAGACTGAAATACAACGGCAAGCGTCTTGCAGGTCTTTATCCTCATGATCAGGTAAAGCTTGCTGAGCAGGCCGGAGCTTCGATTTTCGGTCTCGTAGTAAACACCAACTGCAACAAATCCTTTGCATGGAACATGGCAAGAGTTATAACCTTCGTGCAGGCTTGCACCAAGGTTGCAAACATCCCCGTACACGCTGACGTAGGTATGGGAGTTTGCGGTATCCCGATGGTAGAGATCATGCCCGTCGACGTAATGTCAAGAGCTGACAAGGCTCTGGTCGAACTGGGCAAGATCGACGGCTTCTAGGTAGGCGTAGGTGATCCTTTGGGCCAGGAGGCAACACACGCTATTTGCGCTGGCATGGGTGGAGTACGTACTGCAGGTGACATGGTACTCAGAATGCAGCTCGCTAAGAAGATGAAGATCGACGAAGCGAAAGCGTATGTGGCTTCTAAGCTCGGTGTAACCGTCGAAGAATTATGCGACGTAGTAACAATGTCCGATGTCAGAAGAGATATGGGACTGGGCCTTTGCCACGTAGAGCCTTGCAAAGAAGAAAATAACGGCATGGCGGCTAAGTTCAGGATCGCTGAAGTTCTCGACATCAAGATCAACTCCGTTGAAAGGTTCAAGGAGAGGGCAGGACTGAAATAAGAGAACTGACTTAGATGACCTGAATTCAATCTACTAATAACACACAAGCAACAGGGTGGTAAGTCAAGGAGATTTATCACCCTTTGTTTTTTAGAAGAGTGACAGCTCGTAATATATGTAACTCAGAAGCGCTCGCGCTTAGTCCTCGCGCAGCGTATCCGGCGTTTCCGGGTCGCTTCGCGACTGCATACGCACAAAAGTATATCTGCGTCACCATACAAGTATGCTTCCGCAGACATACTTTTGCACGTATACCGCCAAAGGCGGGCTGGAAACGCCAGCTGCTGGTGCTGCTTGGCGATCGCTAAGTACCGGCGCTGCGGAAAATTCTGAGTTACATATATTGCGATCTGCATAAAGAAAAACTATCTGTAACACAGGCTTATAAATTTGAGGTTGAGATGAGGAATGAGATAGTACGGATAAGTGAACAGAGGGCGCATGAGGGGGCTGAGAAGAGGTTCCTGAACACATGCGGCATCATGCCCGGAGGGTCGAAAAAGCATCAGAGGATGCTGGAGCAGGGTCTTCAGGTGAGAGAGAGCGGCATAGGAGGCATCGATATCAGGAGCCTGGTGTCATATTACGGACCGGAGGTCATAAGAGACGGTAAGGTCTGCCCTGAAGACGCAGTGCTGGAATGCAACTATTTCAGCCATATTCCCAGGGAATATGTGGAAGGCATCTACGTATACATGCTCACCGTGGGGGAATGTCTTTTTGAGTCGGAAGACAAGATCATGGAATTCCTCTTTGCGGATATCTGGAGCAATTCCTACGTGGACGCCGGTATCGAAGCACTTAAAGAGGACTTTATAATCCCCGACATGAAGAAGAGATTTCCCGGAAAGGATTTCATCCTGTCCGAGGAGTTCGGCCCCGGCTACTACGGAATGTTCGTAGGAAAGACAAAGGAATTCGCAAAGATCCTCGATGCAGAGTCCATCGGTATAACCGTGAAGGAAAGCGGTCTGATGCTTCCGCAGAAGAGCTGCGCAGGGCTTTTGTTCGTGCTGAACCATGAGCTTGAGAAAGAGCCTGCCTGCATGAGGTGCGTGGGCAATTCCAAGGGCTGTGATTTCTGCGAGATCAATATGAGAAGAAAAGAAGGGGGCAATGATGTATCCGTTACATTCATGCCCATGAACATAGAGTACAAGGGAAACGGCTACGGCACCGTCCTGGAGTGTGCTTCCAGGGTAGGCGTCAACATCGACGGGAACTGCGGTGGAAAGGGCACCTGCCTTAAGTGTCGTGTACATATCAGGTATGCAGACGGCAGGGAGAAATACGCCCTTGCCTGCGCTGTGAAACCTGAGAACGGAATGGTGGTCACGGTTCCCGAGGTGGAGACCACCGCAAAAAGAAAAAAGAAACTGGTGAAGCTTCCGGATGGCTTTGTCCCTGATAAAGGCGAGGGCCTGGGAGTGTCCGTGGACATAGGAACCACCACAGTGGTTGTCATGCTCTGGGATCTTGAGACAGGAGAGATGAGGGACATCGACGCCTTCACCAATCCTCAGGGTACCTGGGGAGCGGACGTCATATCCAGGATCCAGTACACTATCGAAAACGAAAAAGGGCTGGAGGTCCTCCATAAGAGCGTGATAAAGGCCATAAACAAGGCCGTAGAGGGCTTTATAGAGGGATCAGCCTATGAGTATCAGGATATAAAGAAATACGTTGTGGTAGGCAATACTACGATGTCACATCTCTTCCTGGGCATCGATCCCAGAAGCCTGGCGGTATCGCCCTTCAAGCCTCAGTTCGAGGGCCCGGTCACGAAGAAAGCAAAAGACCTGGATCTTCCGGGTAACGATGACGCTGAACTCAGACTCGTGCCCAACATCGCAGGACACGTGGGATCCGACATCACCGCCGGACTCATAGCCACGGATATTTTGGACAAAGACAAAGGTCATCTGTTCATCGATATCGGAACCAATGGCGAGATCGTATTCAGCGGTAACGGCAAGATAGCCACCTGTTCCACGGCGGCAGGTCCGGCCTTCGAAGGAAGCTCCATAGCACAGGGAATGCGCGCCGCTTCAGGCGCCATCGAAAGGGTGGATCTTTCGGATGAAGGAGTGAGCATCAAAGTCATCGGCGACTGCAAGCCCATCGGCATTTGCGGTTCCGGCATCATCGATGCCATCGGCGAGATGGTGAGGACCGGCGTTGTAGACAAGACCGGAAAGCTTCTGGCTCCCGAGAGACTTGAGAAGAAGGGTGTTGCCCCTAAGATCATAGAAAACGTGGGTAAGAACGAAGACGGATACTATCTGACCCTGTATAAGGATCCCGAGGGAGAAGACATCAGGATCACCCAGAAAGACGTGAGGGAGATCCAGCTGGCAAAGGCGGCCATCAAGGCCGGCGAAGAGACCCTGATGAACGCCGTGGGAATCGGCATTGACGGACTTGAAAAGGTATCCATCGCAGGAGCTTTCGGCTCATACATCCGCAAAGAATCCGCTGTGAACTGCGGACTGATACCGGACATAGACCACGAAAAGATCTTTTCCATCGGAAACTCTGCAGGTATCGGCGCATCCATGGCCCTTCTCAGCGAGGCGGCATATCAGGAGACCATCCGGGCTGCGGAGACCATAGAACATATTGAACTGGCCACCAGATCCGACTTCCAGGAAAAATACATGATGGCCATGAGGTTTTAAATGAAAGTTTGTATTATCGGAGGCAAGCTCCAGGGCACGGAAGCGTGCTATCTGGCAAGAGCCTGCGGAATGTACAGTATTTTGATAGATATAGATCCGGAAGTGCCGGCAAGCGGTCTGGCTGACAGATTCGCCGCAGGGGATCTGATAAAGGAGGAACCGGCGGTGATGGAAGCCTTCAAGGATGCGGATCTGATACTTCCTGCAAACGAAAACGATGAGCTCCTGGCTAAGATCGTGGAACTTTCCGGGAGGTATCATAAGCCGCTGGCCTTTGATCCTGAGGCTTATGAGATAACCAAATCAAAGATAAAGTCTGACAGGCTCTTCATTGAAAACGGCATACCCTGTCCGAAATATTATCCTGAAGGGAAGGCGCCTTACGTGGTGAAGCCTTCAGACGGTTCCGGCTCCACAGGAGTAAAAAAACTGACCACCCGTGAAGAGGTTGAAGCCTTCTTCAGAAGCAAGGCTGAGGGAGACATCGTCCAGGAATATCTGGAGGGACCTTCCTACTCCATCGAAGTCATCGGAAAGCCGGGTAACTACAGGACCTATACTGTGACTGAGGTCCACGTGGACAGCGTCTACGACTGCAATATGATAACGTCGCCGGTAAAACTTCCTGAAGCCAAACTCAGAAGGTTTTCCGACATTGCTGTGAAGCTGGCAGAACTTGTGAAGCTGAAAGGCATAATGGACGTTGAAGTGATAGACGACGGCGAGGATCTGAAGGTATTGGAGATAGACGCCCGCATACCCAGCCAGACTCCCATAGCGGTGCTGAAGTCCTCAGGCATGAACCTTCTGAAGGAACTGGCGGACGTGACCCTTTATGGGGAATTCAGAGATGAAAACACCGCAGGAGGCGGGGAAAAGATATTTTGCGCCTACGAGAACTACAAAAAAACGGACGGCGTCATCACCTCGGAGGGCGAACACATAATGAGAAACGCAAAGCCTCTGACCTACAGGGAGGACTTCCTGGGGTCCATGGAGACCATGACGGACTACGCTGACGATGAGGCTGATTTCAGGGGGATCTTCATCAACTGGGGCGAGGATAAAGACGAGGTACTGAATTGGAGAAATACACTGTTACACAGTCAGAAAGACTGAACGAACTGAATGCGCCTATTGAGGAGCAGGAAAGGGAGTTTGAAACAAAAGAAGAGAGAAACGAGCACTTCAGAAAACTGGAGAAAGAGCTGACCAGATACGCCAGAAACGACATCTTCGATCTTCTGGAATCCAGGCATTTGACGAAGTACAGGATCACCGGAAACAAGATGGCAGACTGGCTGATGGAAGAGGGATTCACCGAGGTCATCACGCCCACCATCATTTCCAGGGATTCTTTGAAGAAGATGGGGATCGATTCCGGAAGCCAGTTCCTGGATCAGGTCTTCTGGGTGGACGGAAAGCACTGCCTGAGGCCCATGCTGGCGCCTAATCTCTATGTGGAGATGAGGGAACTTCTGAGGATCACCAAGAAGCCCGTGAAGATCTTTGAGATGGGATCCTGCTTCAGAAAGGAATCTCAGGGAGCCCAGCATCTCAACGAGTTCACCATGCTTAACCTGGTGGAACTGGCGGCGGTGAAGGACGGAGAACAGCTGGCTGAGTTGGAGAGACTTGCTCTTAACGCCATGGAAGCCCTGGGACTGAAGGAAGGCGAATATGAATTCGTACAGGAGGACTCGGAGGTCTATGGCAAAGTGTCCTTTGACATACTGATAAACGGCATGGAGGTGGCTTCAGGCTCCTACGGGCCTCACTTCCTGGATGCCAACTGGGGAGTCTTCGACACCTGGGTAGGCATCGGTTTCGGCATAGAGCGTCTCACCATGGCTCTGGACAAGGGACGCACCATCAAGAGATACGGCAGGACTCTGTCGTTCATCGACGGAGAGCCGCTGAACATCTGATGAAGGAGGGTATCGGTTATGACAAGATTAAAAACTGAATGGATAGATTACATGCTCGATGGCATGAACGATTACAACAGCAGCCTGAAGGCGAAGACCGGCTTCGACCTTGCCGGTCTCACCATGGATACCTTCGGGATATCAAAGGAAAAGTATGACAGGCTGACAGGCAGCCTCCTGGTGGCCGCTGTCCCTGTTACCCAGGGGGAGGGGATCATCAGCTCCTTTTCCGAATCGGTGGCAGCCATAATAAAATCCATGGGCTTCAGGACCTACGTATCTGAAGATACCGACGTTGAGGGAATCTACGGTTCCATCCTGATGGATGCGGACGTGGTTTACATGGCTGATGACACCAGATATCTGGCGTTTTCAAGAGATAACGGAAGCTTCGGCGAAAACAACTATGCCACCGCTTTGGGATTCATCATGGTGATGAGAGCCATGATGAAGAAAGCCGGCCTGGACATTTCCAAGGAAAAGATCCTGGTGATCGGAAACGGTCTGGTGGGTGAAGAGGCAGTGCAGATACTTCTGAACCATGGTATAGATTTCGACATGTATGACAAGGATCCGAAGGCTGTGGAAGCCTTCAGAGACCTTGATACCGGAAAGTATGTTTTAAGTTCGCCGGAGGAGATAAAGGACTACAGATTCATACTGGACTTCACCAACGAAGGCGGATGGCTGAAGGATGAGATGCTGGGGACTGATGTGATCTACGCCAGCCCCGGGGTACCTTTGTCACTGGATGAGAAAGCAGCTGAAAGGTTGCAAAATACTGCGGTTTATGATAACCTTGAGATAGGAACGGCAATGATGCTGGGAGAGATCCTGAAGACCATGCCGTGAACATATCTGGGGTGAGGATCGTATTGATCGCCCGGACTCTAAATCCGGATAGCCGGGTGAGACTCCCGGTCACCTCGCCATTTTTCATAAGCCCTTGGACCGGACGGTCCGGGGGCTTGTCATCATAAGGAGAAACTTATGGCAGACGATACCAAGAGATATTACAGAAAAAACGTGGAGCTTCTGATCCTTTTGGAAAAGATGAAGCTATGGCCTGCGAGGAGCGGCATACTCCACGGGATCAAGACAATAGAAAACTACGGCAGATATGCCGTAATAACTACTCACTGCGGGCAGGAGATGAGGATATACAACTCCAGAAACTCCAGGGCTGCACGTTGGCTCAGAAACAAGTGGGCGGTGAAGCCATGCCCGAAATGCAAGGTACCCGAGTGGAAGCTACTTAAGTATTCCAAGACGTTTTTTGATACCTACGGTTCAGATCTTGTTCACAAAAAATAGCCTGAGGCCGCAAAATGAAACAGCTTGCAATGTACTGGAGCGCAATGGTCATAATGTACGTCATTGCTTCGAGACTCCGGAACAGAAAAGAAAACTTCAAATGGGTAAATGAGGCCATAAACGTGCCGATATACGTTCTGGTACTCCTCATGGGACTCAGGATGGGCGCAAACAAAGAGATCGTTGATTCTCTGGGGACAATCGGCGTACAGTCGGTCATCGTATCCGTTTTAGTCATCGGATGCAGCATCCTGGGAGTCATCCTTATGAGAGCTGTGCTCAAGATGGATCGCTACGGAAACGTGGGAGCAGACCGTGTGCCTAATGGACAGAAACCTGAGAAAGCTGCTGAAGCCAACGTGGCGGGCATAAGATCGACCATCATAATCGGCGGACTGGTAGCCATCGGTATGGCGGTAGGATACTTTCTGATTTACAAAAAGTATTCTGTTCAGGACGCATTCCTGGAAAAGTCAGATCCGGCGATAACCGTGCTGCTGATAATCCTTCTGGCTTTCGTCGGTTTCAGTCTTGGCCTGGACGGATCGGTCTTCGGTAACATAAAAAAAGCCGGCGCCAGGGTATTCCTTTTCCCGCTGGCGATAGTTGCCGGAACCATTGTGGGAGGAGTCATATACGGCTTAATATCATCCTTAAGCATACGCGAGGGGGTGGCTGTAGCCGCGGGCTTCGGCTGGTACACTTATGCACCCAATATAATAGCTCAGGCAGGTTATCCTGTGGCATCAGCCATAAGCTTTCTGCACAACGTAATCCGTGAGGTGGTTGGCATAATCGGCATACCGTTCTTTGCGACAAAGATCGGTTACATTGAAGCTACAGCAGTGCCCGGCATAGCTGCCATGGACGTATGCATGCCCATAATCGAAAAGTACGCCAGAAAAGACACGGTGGTCTACGGCTTTGCCACAGGACTTCTGATGTGCATACTGGTGCCGCTAATCGTGCCTCTGATGATCGGCGCATAAGAAAGACCTCGGTATATACAATGTGGGACCACTTGCGTTTCGTCCTCGCGCAGCGGTTCTAAGCTCTGGCTTCGCATCTGGCTTGCCAATCGCTAAGTACCGGCGCTGCGGATGCTCCCACATGGTATATATCGAGGTTCTTTTTTTGTGAAAAAGGAAACCCCGCCGGAAGCGGGGTTGATATTATGCTTAGTTGAAATATCTGAACACGCCCTTGACCTTGCCCACGATGGTGGCGTCGTCCACGATGATGGGACCCATGGTCTTGTTCTCGGGGGTGAGATAGATCTTACCGTTTCTGCGGTAGAAGGTCTTGACCGTAGCGCCGGTCTCGATGCCGTCGATCAGGGCTACTACGATCTCGCCGTTTCTGGCTTCGGAGGTCTCTTGGACCAGGATCAGATCTCCGTCCATGATGCCGGCCTCGATCATGGATTCTCCCTTGACCCTCAGCATGAAGTTGTTGCCGCCATTTACGAAGCGGTCGGGAAGAGGGAAGGAATCTTCGATGTTCTGTTCGGCGAAAATGGGCTCGCCGGCAGCGACGCGGCCAACGACAGGAACTTCGACTACGTTGTAGGGAATGGTCTCTCCCTTAGGCTCCTGAGCTGAACCTGCAGCATCCACGTGTCCGGACTTAGCCTTGGGATCTACTACCATGAGAGCTCTGGGCTTGGAAGGGTCTTTCTTAAGATAGCCTTCGCTCACCAGGGTCTCTATATCTTTATGCACTGTGGAAGTGGACTTGATCCCGATGGCTGCGCAGATCTCTCTGACAGTAGGGGGATAGCCCTTGGTGGAAATTTCATTTTTCATGAATTCCAGGATCTTCTGCTGTCTTGGCTTAAGCATGTCAATTACCTCATATATGTATCAAAAAATAGTATGTATGTTCGTTTGTTCGCTTTTATTCTACCATATGTCGAACAAAAAGTAAACAGATGTTCACAATGTTTTTTGGGCCGATTTTTTAGCTTTATTATTTCAAAAAACCCTTGACACGCCTGGCTTCATCTGCTATATTATTCGGGTAACGAAGAAGAAGTATCCGCTTCTCACCTGACGGATCGAGTCATTCGATCAGGTTGATAGAGATCACAACACTAGGTATTAGTGTGTCCGCGGATGTTTCTTTACATCCGCTTTTATTTTGTCGGAACGACACATCAGGAGGTGAAATTACCATTAGCAAGGAAGCATTGATCAACGAAGAAATTCGTGACGCAGAAGTAAGAGTTATCGATGAAACAGGTACCATGCTGGGAGTGCTCCCCATCGAGGAAGCCCTGAGCATAGCAGAAGAGAAGAATCTCGATCTGGTAAACGTTTCTCCCAACGCCAATCCCCCGGTCTGCAAGATCCTGGACTACGGCAAGTATCGCTATGAGATCCAGAAGAGGGAAAAGGACGCCAAGAAGAGACAGAAGGTCACCGAAGTTAAGGAAGTCAGACTTTCCACTTTCATCGAGGAACATGACATTCAGGTTAAGGCTAAGAACGCGTCCAAATTCCTCCAGGAAGGAAACCGCGTAAAGGTATCCCTTCGTCTCAGAGGAAGAGAGAGAGACTACGCCAACCATGCTATCGAGGTGATGAACGATTTTGCAGAATCCTTATCCGATATCTGCATCGTCGACAAGAAGCCTAAGTTCGAGGGAAGAGGCATCAACATGTTCCTCAGCCCTAAGTCCGACAAGGATAAATAAAGCTGCCATAAGGGTCTGCCGCAGGATATGCGGGCAGCCCGGCAGGTTCTTCGTAAAGTTACAGAATCAATTGATATAGAAAGGAAAACACATCATGGCAAAGAACAAGATGAAATCCCACAGAGGGGCATGCAAGAGATTACATTTAACCGGATCCGGCAAAGTAAAGAGAAATAAGGCATACAAGAGCCACATTCTTACCAAGAAAGCTGCTAAGCGTAAGAGAGGCTTAAGAAAAGCTACAACTTTAACATCAGCAGACCTGAAGAGAATGCTCAGATCAATGGCTAAATAAGAGGAGGTAAGAAATATGGCAAGAGTAAAAGGTGGCTTAAACGCCCATAAGAGACATAAGAAAATTTTAAAGCAGGCTAAGGGATTCTACGGTGCAAAGTCCAAGCAGTTCAAGGTTGCTAACCAGGCTGTTATGAGATCACTGAGATCAGCATACGTAGGCAGAAAGCTTAAGAAGAGACAGTATCGCCAGATGTGGATCGCAAGAATCAACGCTGCAGCAAGAATGAACGACATGAGCTACTCCAAGCTTATGAACGGTCTTAAGAAGAGCGGAATCGAAATCAACAGAAAGATGCTCTCCGAGATGGCTATCTATGATGCAGCAGGTTTCACAGCACTTTGCGAAAAGGCAAAGGCTGCACTTGCTTAATCGATTGAATTGATAATAAAACTCCGGACTTCGGTCCGGAGTTTTTTGCTGCAATAAAAAACCCCGCGCCCCGCGGGGTTTAATTGTCATATATCAGAATACGTATTCCTTCATTCTCCTGAAGGCCTCCTCAACTCTTGAGAAAGGAAGTGCCAGGTTCAGGCGGATGGAATCCGGGCGGTTGAACTGCCTTCCGTCCTGCCAAAAGATGCCTACCTCCACGCCGGACTCAAGGAGCTGATCCAGGGTCTTATTGTGGACGTTCAGCCATTTGCCGCAATCCAGGAGCAGCATGTATGTGCCCTGAGGATGAGACACTTCCACGCCGGGGAAGTTTTCATGTATGAAATCGCATGCGAAATCCACGTTCTTCGTAAGCACTTTGCGGAGTTCATCCAGCCATTCTTCTCCTTCGGGCTTGTAAGCTCCGATCAGCGCGTGCATGGAGAGTACGTTCATGGCATTGTATACCGGAAGGGCGGACTGGCGGGAAACGCGGTCTCTCAGGTAGTCGTTATAGATGATGTGGTAACTGCCCTGAAGGCCTGCCAGATTGAAGGTCTTGGAAGGGGCGTACATGGCCACTGTACGGTATTTTGCGTCTTCAGACACTGACTGAAGAGGTACGTGTTTGTAGCCCTCCAGGATAAGGTCGGACCATATCTCGTCGGAAACCACATAGACGTTGTTTCTTTTGAAGATCTCGTAGGCTTTCTCAAGCTCACCGCGGGTCCAGACGCGGCCTGTGGGATTGTGGGGCGAGCACATGATGGCTGTGTGAATGTGATATCTCTTTATCTTTTCCTCCATGTCCTCGTAGTCCATGCGCCAGACGCCATCAGCGTCTTTCTTCAGTTCACTGCCGATGAGGTTGTAACCGACTGCGCCAACTTCCTCAAGGAAGCCTACGTAGGTGGGAGCGTGCACCAGCACGTTGTCTCCGTCGGAACAGAGCACCTTAAGGGCGCTTATGACTCCGCCAAGGACGCCGTTCTGGTATCCGATGTGCTTTGCTTCAAGGCCTTCAGCGCCGTTTCGTCTGGTCTGCCAGCTGATGATGGAATCGAAGTATTCCTTCCTGGGAGCAAAATATCCGAAAGCCGGGTGTTTTGCACGTTCGATGATGGCTTCGGTGATTGTGGGAGCGGTGGCAAAGTTCATGTCAGCCACCCACATGGGTATGATATCAAAGCCTTCGCGGATCTTTCCCTTTGGGGCGATACCGTAAGGGTCTGTCCCGGGATCCACCGCAATGGCATCCATTCCTCTTCTGTCTAGTATGCTTTCAAAATCGTATTTCATATCTGTCTCCGTTTCTCATTCTAATGGCAGCCGGGGATGGCTGCCATGTTTGATTTGATCTCAGTTCTTTTCCAAAGATATAGTTCCTGTTCTCTGGATCTCAACGATACCGTAAGTCCTTACCAGTTCGATGAAATTCTCGATGAAATCCGGAGTGTTGTGGAGCTCGATGATGATGTGCTTAGGTGACACGTGCATGATCTTTGCTCCTGTGATGGTACAAAGTTCTATCAGGGAAGCGCGGTTCTGAGGGTTGTATGCCACCTTCATGAGCATCATCTCCAGGGAGATGGTCTGAGCCTCAGCGAGCCTGCGGACCTTGATAACGTCGATCTTTTTGTTAAGATGCTTTTCTATCTGGTCGATGGTCCTTTCGTCTCCTGTGGAAACGATGGTCATCGAAGATATGTCGTGGCGCTCAGTTTCGCCTACTGCAAGGCTGTCGATGTTGAATCCGCGCCTTGCGAACAGTCCTGATATCTGGGAAAGAACACCAGATTTGTTTTCGACCAATACTGTAAAAATACCTTTCATATCCGGTGCACCTCCTTACTTCGAATTATCGGTCCAGTCCACGTCGCAGACCATTAGGCAGGCCTCTTTGCAGGCCAGGAACTCATCCAGAGTCTTATCCAGCTCTGCTGTGTGCGATGCGTGGAAGAAGGGCATATCGTAGGCTTCGGCTATCCTGTCGCAGTGAGGGTAGTCGAAGAGCTCAACGCCTGAGTAATGTCCGTCATAGGTCTTGTCCTGATATTCGCGCACCAGTCCAAGATAGCGGTTCTTCACGATGAGTATCTTGAGAGGCACGCTGTGATCCTTGATGGTGGCCAGTTCGTTCATGGACATCTGGAAAGCACCGTCACCGATGACGCATACCACCTGCTTGTCGGGAGCGTACATCTTGGCGCCCATTCCTGCAGGGATTGAGTAGCCCATGGTACCCATGCCGCCTGTGGTGAGGAAGCGGCCTTTCTTCATGACGTAGTTATCTGCGGACCAAAGCTGGTTCTGACCTACGTCTGCCACGTAGATGGCATCGTCCTCCATCTTTTCTGAGAGCAGCTGGACCAGGGTGTTGGGATTGACCAGCTTGTCGCTGAATACCCTGGCATCCTGAGTGCTGTGCTTGATCTGGTTCAGCTCTTCGATCCAGGAGTCTGCCTTAGGCTGGATGTCCGCTTCTATGAGTTCGTCAAAGATGTTCTTTACGTCGCCGACCAAAGGAATGGTGGGACCCAGATTCTTTCCGATCTCTGCTGTATCTATGTCGATGTGGATGATCTTGACCTGACTTTCCAGCCTGTCAGGGGTAGGAACAGTTCTGTCTGCGATCCTCGCTCCCACGATGATCATGAGATCGGAGAGGGCGATGGCGCGGTTGGCGTAGGGCTTGCCGTTATTTCCCAGCATTCCGAAATACAGAGGGTGTGCCTTAGGCAAAACGCCGATGCCCATCATTGTGGATACGCAGGGGACGTTGAACTTCTCGCAGAAGCGTCTGATATGATCCTCGCCGTCTCCCAGGATAACGCCGCCGCCGGTGCAGATGATGGGCTTTTTAGCCCTCTTGATGGCCTGGATGACCTTGCTGAGCTGCTGCTTGTTGCCCTTGGTGTTGGGCTTGTAGCCGCGGATCTCCACCTTGTCGGGATATTTGAACTCCTTCTTGAGCTTTGCTTCCTGAACGTCGATGGGAACGTCTATGAGCACAGGACCCTTACGCCCGGTGGAGGCGATGTAGAAGGCCTCTTTGAAGATGCGGGGTATGTCGTTAACGTCCTTCACCAGATAGCGGTATTTCGTAAAGGATTCCGTGGCCCCCGTCATATCTGCTTCCTGGAAAACGTCCTTGCCAAGAAGGTCTGAAGAGACCTGTCCGGTGATGGCGATCACCGGGATGCTGTCAGCATAGGCGGTGGCCAGCGCAGTGATGAGGTTGGTGGCGCCGGGTCCTGAGGTGGTCACGCAGACCGCAGGTTTCCTGGACACTCTGGCGTAGCCGGAAGCTGCATGTCCCGCATTCTGCTCCTGGCGCACCAGTATGTGCTCGATGTCTGAATTGTATAATCCTTCATAAAAAGGCGCTATGGCAACTCCGGGGTAACCGAATATCTTCGTTATCCCTTCGGCTTCAAGGCATTTGACCATAGCTTCTGCTCCTGTTATCATGATCAGTCCCTTTCTTTTTTGTAAATTAAAACAATTACGCGTGAATTTTTTGTATAGATAATATATTTTAACAAAAAAAACATATCTATACAAGTCTTTTAGCAAAGGCAAAGGCATTGAAGATAAAAATTGATTTATAAAGCTTTTAGTGATATAATAAATTGGTTTAGAATATGCTTTATCATAAAGATGTCATATATCTGACACATAAAAGGGTATAATTGAGATATGAATGAGACTATTGCCGCTCTTGATACGAATACGCTGATACTTTTTCTGGCAACGATAGTCGGGCTGAGCCTGATCCTGATCGTCGTTCTGATCATGTCGAACCGCGGGCTGAACCGCGAGGTGAACGCCATGGCCAAGGCTTACCTTGACATGAGCAGGAATTCCAACGACCTGATAGACAGCAGGCTTCAGGAAAACGGAGCTAAAGTGGACGCCAGACTCATGGACATGAACGCCAGGATATCATCCATGGCGGTGGAAAATGAGCGTAAACTGGAATACATGCGCCAGTCCATGGAGCAGGTGTACAGGAGCGTTGGCGAGATGCAGAGCCTGGCAGAGGGCGTAGGGGATCTGAAGAAAGTTCTTTCCAACGTGAAGACAAGAGGCATCCTGGGGGAAGTCCAGCTTGGGGCTATCCTTAAGGAGATCCTTTCAAAGGAACAGTACGAGGAGGATATCGCCACGGTTCCCGGCTCCCGCGAAAGAGTGGAGTTCGCCGTGAAGCTTCCCGGAGAGGGTGAGCGCTCGGTATATCTTCCCATAGATTCGAAATTTCCCGGCGACCGTTACGCCCAGCTGAGAGACGCATATGAAAGCGGCAGCAGGGAGGCGGTGGAAAAGTGCTGGAAGGTACTTGAGACCACTCTCAAGCAGGAAGCAAAAGACATACACGAGAAGTACGTAGCTCCGCCATATACAACTGATTTTGCCATAATGTTTCTGCCCTTTGAGGGTCTGTATTCCGAGGTGGTGAACCGCGGTATGGTGGAGACACTCCAGAGAGAATACAAGGTGAACATCGCGGGACCTACCACCATGGCAGCGCTTCTGAACAGCCTTCAGATGGGCTTCCGCACACTGGCCATACAGAAGCATTCCAGCGAGGTCTGGGAAGTGCTGGGTGCGGTGAAGACTGAGTTCAGCACCTTCGGTAAATCGCTGGAGCAGACCAGGCTGCGCTTAAGACAGGCGGATGAGGAACTGGACAAGCTGGTGGGAACCAGGACCAGGGCCATAGAGAGAAAACTCAGATCCGTTGAAGCGCTGGACGGCCGTGAAAGCGATGAACTGCTGGGCATTTCAGAAGCTTTCTACTCAAGAGACGAGGATTGACCGATAATGAGATTATTTGCGATAGGTGATACCCACCTGTCCTTTGCGCCCGGGGTAGACAAGCCCATGGACGTGTTCGGACCGGAGTGGGAGAACCACTGGCAAAAACTATATAACAACTGGACGGAGGAGATCAACGACGATGATTACGTCATCGTGGCAGGAGACCTGTCCTGGGGGCTGGGGATCCAGGAAGCAAAGTACGACCTGGACTGGCTAAGGAAGCTCCCGGGGACCAAGATTTTTTTCAAAGGCAACCATGACCTCTGGTGGACTTCCCACCGGGTACTGGATCTGCTTTACGGAGAGGAGATCGAGACCCTGAATGACTTCGGCCATCCGGTGAAGACAATAATCAGGGATCCTAAGATGAACTTCATGCATAATGAAGCTTATCTAATAGGAGACCTGGCCATCTGCGGCACACGGGGCTGGAACTGCCCGGGAACAGAGGGCTTTGACGAGCATGATAAGAAGATCTATGCGAGAGAGCTTCTCAGACTCAGGGCATCCCTGGAGGACGGGAAGAAAAAGGGCGCAAAGGAGATCATAGGAGTTCTCCATTATCCGCCCACCAACGACAAACATCAGGTCTCCGGTTTCACGGAGCTGATGACGGAGTACGGTGTGAAGACCTGCGTCTACGGACATCTCCACGGAAAAGAGAAGTTCAAACGCGGACTGCAGGGTGTACTCAACGGAGTTGAATACAAGCTGGTGAGTCTGGATTATCTGGATGCCAGACCCATGAGACTGAAATAAAGGAGGGTATCTTAATGAAAGTACTTATTGTAGTAACGGACAGCCTGGGCGTCGGCGAGATGCCGGACGCAGAACTTTACGGCGACAAGGGAGCCGATACTTTTGGACATATCTGGAAGTTCAACGAGGGAATAGAGATACCCAATCTCCTCAAACTTGGCTGGGGAAACATCCAGGACGTGCTTGACGGCGAGATAGCCGTTGAGAAGCCCATGGGCTGCTTCGGCAAGATGGCCGAGGCATCCCTTGGAAAGGATACCACCACAGGCCACTGGGAGATCGCAGGACTTAAGACGGAAGTGCCTTTCAAGACCTATCCCAACGGATTCCCCAAAGAATTCATGGATGCATATGAGAAGGCCATCGGCATAGAATGCATCGGAAACTATCCCGCATCCGGAACCCAGATCATCGAGGATCTGGGAGAGGAGCACGAGAAGACCGGCAAGCCCATCGTTTACACCTCGGCAGACTCTGTTTTCCAGATCGCCGTGAACGTGGGACTTTTCGGACTGGACACGCTTTATCATTACTGTGAAGTGGCCAGAGAGATGCTGGTAGGCGAGTTCGCCTGCGGAAGAGTCATCGCCCGTCCATATATCATAAACGCTGAAGGCAAGCGCGAAAGGACGTCTGACAGACACGACTATTCAGTCACACCTTTCGGACCCACAATCCTGGACAAGATCAAGGAAGCAGGAAAGACCGTCTATGCGGTAGGCAAGATCAGCGACATCTTTAACGGAGCAGGCGTCACCGAGTCTGTTCACAATAAGGATGACATGAACGGAGTGGACAATACCCTGGATGCTCTGGACAAGGACTTCGAGGGTTTCATCTTTACCAACCTGGTGGACTTCGACGCCAAGTTCGGCCACAGACGGGATCCTAAGGGTTACGGCGAAAACATCGAGAAATTCGATGCCAGAGTTCCTGAGATCCTGGAGCACATGGCAGATGATGACGTGCTCTTCATCACCGCAGATCATGGAAACGATCCTACCGCTCCCGGAACGGATCACACCAGAGAATACGTGCCCGTCATCGCCTACGGCAAGAACCTTAAGCAGGGCGTGAATCTGGGAGTCAGAGCAAGCTTTGCAGACCTGGGAGCCACCGTATGCGACCTGCTGGGAGTTCCCGGCACAGGCTTCGGAACTTCATTCAAAGAGGAGATCTTAAAATGAATTTCAACATGAATGACATAATTTACAAAAAACGTGAAGGCGGAGAGCTGACAGCCGATGAGATCAAATGGTGGATCGACGGCTACGTCAAGGGAGAGATCCCCGACTATCAGGTATCCGCTCTTCTGATGGCTATATTCTTCAGAGGTCTCACCAGGGAAGAGACGTACACTCTTACCGCTGCCATGAGATACTCCGGAGATACGGTGGACCTGAGTTCCATCAAGGGCATCAAGGTAGACAAGCACTCAACAGGCGGCGTGGGAGACAAGACCACTCTGGTAGTGGCACCTCTGGCATCAGCCTGTGGAGTTCCCATCGCCAAGATGTCCGGAAGAGGCCTGGGCTTTACCGGAGGAACTGTGGATAAGATGGAGTCCATTCCGGGCTTCAGGACAGTGCTTGAGCCTGACGAGTTCATGGCGCAGGTGAACGGTATCGGCATGGCTGTCATCGGCCAGAGCGGACACATCACCCCTGCGGACAAGAAACTCTATGCTTTAAGGGACGTCACATCCACGGTAGACAACTTCGGCCTTATCGCGTCCTCCATCATGAGCAAAAAACTCGCCGCCGGCTCTGACGCCATCGTATTGGACGTAAAGTGCGGCGACGGAGCTTTCATGGAGAATCTTGATGACGCCGTGACCTTGGCAGATCTCATGGTTGACATCGGCTACGACGCAGGACGCCGCACTGTGGCCTGCATCACGGACATGAACCAGCCTCTGGGAAAGGCTGTGGGAAACGCTCTTGAGGTACAGGAAGCCATAGACACCCTTAAGGGCAGAGGACCTGAAGACATCACGGAACTCAGCAAAAAACTGGCAGGCATAATGATCTACCTGGGCGGAAGAGCTGAGACACCGGAAGAAGGTTACGAACTGGCCAGACAGGCTCTGGAAGGCGGCACCGGCCTTACACAGCTCAGACGGTTCATCGATGCCCAGGGAGGCGATGAGAACGTGGTTTACGACTATTCGCTCTTCCCTCAGGCAGAGTTCACAGAGGAACTGAGAGCTGATGAAGCAGGATATATCAAGGCTATCAAAGCGAGACAGATAGGACTTGCTTCACAGAAGACCGGCGCTGGCCGTGAGACCAAGGAAGACGAGATCGATCTGGCAGCGGGCATCGTCCTCAACAAGAAGGTGGGGGACAGAGTTGAAGAAGGAGAACTTCTGGCCACCTTCTACGGAAACGATCACGACAAGGTGATGGCCGGTCTTGAAGAGGCGAGAGAAGCCTTCGAGATAAGCGATGAGCAGGTGGAGAGACCCGCGCTAATCAAGGAAATAATCGGACTGTAATCAGTAATTACTATTCAAAATATATTTACCGTTAAAGGTATGGAGGAAAAAATGATCTACACTAAAGAAGTACAGAACATGTGCCCCGTAAACAAGGGCGCATATCACGGACCTGCTCCGATCCCCGAAGAGGGCAAGTGGGTACAGGTCAAGCAGATCTCTGACGTGAACGGCTTTACTCACGGAATCGGCTGGTGCGCTCCTCAGCAGGGAGGCTGCAAGCTGACCCTTAACGTGAAGGACGGCATAATCGAGGAAGCTCTCATCGAGACCATAGGCTGCTCCGGAATGACTCATTCCGCCGCTATGGCAGGAGAGATCCTCATCGGAAAGACTCTCCTTGAAGCTCTTAACACCGACTTAGTATGCGACGCCATCAACACAGCTATGAGAGAACTCTTCCTGCAGATCGTTTACGGAAGAACACAGTCCGCATTCTCAGAAGGCGGTCTGGCAGTAGGCGCAAGCCTTGAGGACCTGGGCAAAGGACTCCGTTCTCAGATCGGAACCATCTTTGCAACAAAGGAAAAGGGTCCCAGATATCTGGAACTGGCTGAAGGTTACATCACCAGAGTAGGCCTGGATGAGGAAGGCAACATCATAGGTTACGAATACGTCAACCTCGGCAAGCTCATGGACGCCCTCAAGAAAGAGGGCACAGAAAAGGCTGAAGCTTTGGAAAAGGCCTGCGGCAAGTACGGAAGATTTGACGAGGCGGTCAAAAAGATCGATCCTCGTGAGGAATAAGGAGGTGCGCTATGGCTATTATGTTTGAAAACTATGATCGCAAAATAGAAAAGATCAACGCAGCTCTTAATGCGAACGGTATCGCAAGCCTTGAGGAGGCTTATGAGATCTGCAAGGCTAAGGGACTTGACCCTTATCAGACCGCAAAGAGCATCCAGCCCATCTGCTTTGAGGACGTATGCTGGGCATATGTGGCAGGAACTGCCATCGCCATCAAGAAGGGCGCTACTAAGGCTGCTGACGCAGCTGAAGCCATAGGTATCGGACTTCAGGCATTCTGCCTTCCCGGCTCAGTTGCCGAAGACAGAAAAGTAGGTCTCGGACACGGCAACCTGGCAGCAATGCTCTTAAGAGAAGATACAGACTGCTTCTGCTTCCTTGCAGGACACGAATCTTTTGCAGCAGCTGAAGGAGCTATAGGTATTGCAAAATCCGCCAACAAAGTAAGACAGAAACCCTTAAGAGTCATCCTTAACGGACTTGGAAAGGATGCTGCACAGATCATCTCCAGAATCAACGGATTCACATACGTACAGACTCAGTTCGACTACTACACAGGAGAACTCAAGGTGGTCAAGGAAACCGCTTACTCCAAGGGCGAGAGAGCCGCAGTCCGCTGCTACGGCTGCGACGACGTAAGAGAAGGCGTTGCCATCATGCACAGCGAGAAGGTAGACGTTTCCATCACCGGAAATTCCACCAACCCCACCAGATTCCAGCACCCCGTTGCAGGAACCTACAAGAAGGAATGTGTAGAACAGGGCAAGAAATACTTCTCAGTTGCTTCCGGCGGCGGTACAGGTCGTACCCTTCACCCGGATAACATGGCAGCAGGTCCCGCATCCTACGGAATGACCGACACCATGGGAAGAATGCACTCCGATGCACAGTTCGCAGGTTCATCCTCAGTTCCCGCTCACGTTGCCATGATGGGCTACGTAGGCATGGGAAACAACCCTATGGTAGGAGCTACAGTAGCCTGCGCAGTTGCCGTAGAGGAAGCATTCAAATAATCATGCGCGAGAGGAATAAACTATAATGAAAAAAACTTTATCATTGCTATTGGTAATAGTCCTGCTGATAGGCGGATTCGTTTACCTGGGCAATGTTGTCAAAGAAAAAAACAGCAACAGCGATCTTAGAGTGACTATAGTCGTACCCTCTGAGTTCGGAGACAAAACATACACCGATTCCGCCCAGGAAGGCGGCGACAAGCTGATAGAATACGGAGTTAACGTCAGCTACATCGAGTGCAAGGGACAGGACTACAAGCGCCAGATGATGGAAGCCGCAGCCCAGTCCGACCTGGTGGTATGCATGGGCTCTGAATTCTGGGAGATCGATGAAGTCACTAAGGAGTTCCCTTCCGTCAATTTCATGTGGATAGGAGATACGGTTGAATCACCTGCAAATAACAAGAACCTTTTGAATGTGGTATTTGCGGAGAATGAAGGTTCGTACATTGTCGGATATGTTGCAGCTGCCATGTCAAAGACAGGCGTCATAGGCGCGGTGCTTGAGAACGATGACAGTGCGTCTCAGGCCCTGATCGCAGGCTTTACCCAGGGAGCAAAGCAAGTAAATGATAAGATAAATATAGTCGTAAATTATGCCGACGGCAATTACGGCGATGAGGAACTGGGCAAGAGACTGGCAAACGAACTTCATATTCAGGGTGCAGACATAATCTACCACATAACAGGCAAAACGGGCGCGGGAGTGCTCAAGGCCGCTAAAGAACAGGGCTTTTACAGCATTGGTCTCGGAAGGGATATTAAACTCGACTATCCTGAGTACGAAGACGTCATACTCTGCTCAATGAAAGAAGAGATCGGTCAGGCGATCTTTACGCTTGTAAAAAACTATTACGACTACGGTACTTTTGATGGCGGTCAGAAGGTAACAGGCGACTGCTCCAAGAGATATATCAGTATCGGATTAGGCAGATCAGACTCACCTCAGCTTTTAGCTCTCGACCTCAGAAATGAGATAAATATTCTCAAGCAGGGGATAGTTAACAGAGAGATAAAGGTGAAAACCGCATAATAATCACTACATCAGAAAGGATCAGAATAAATGAAAAAAATTACAGCAGTATTAATGATCGCACTCCTTGCAGTATGCTTTATGACAGGCTGCGGAGAAGAAAAAGTTACACCGAATCTCAGCCCCTACGATACGCTGGATTATGCAGAGTACGTTGAACTTCCCGACTATATGAGCTTTGATTTCAAGGCTGAACCGGCAGAGGTAACAGACGAGCAGGTCCAGGCAGAGATAGATTCCAGGCTTAAGGCTGCATCTACTGAGACCAATGAGATCACCGAAGGTAAAGTTGAAAAGGGCGATACCGTCAGGATCTCTTTCAAGGGAACTCTTGAAGACGGAAGCTCACCTGAAGGTATGAATTCAGACGGTTATGAGCTCACGCTGGGAGAAGCTTCCATGATCGACGGATTCCAGGAAGGAATTTACGGAGCTACCATCGGGGAGCCCGTTACCCTTGACCTTCAGTTCCCGGATCCTTATACCATGAACGAAGAACTCTCCGGAAAGCCGGTAACCTTCGAGGTGACCGTACTGGCCAAGATCGAGACCATCCAGCAGGAACTTGATGAAGAATTCATCAAGAAAGACAGCGAAGACAAGGCGACTAATGAAGAGGAGTACAGAGATTATATCAAGACCCTTCTTCAGGCAGATGCAGATGATCAGGCGCTGTTTGATGCTAAGACTGATCTGTATCAGCAGGTAGTTGCCGCTTCCAACGTTCTGAAGCGTCCCGAAGGTGAGGTTGAAGCCAAGACTGAGAGCCTCAAGGAACAGTACAAGAACTACGTTGAGACCAACGGCGTTCAGTGGGAGACCTATCTGGAAAACATCGGCGGAGAAGAAGAATTCAATAAAGGAATCACTCAGCTGGCAGAGACTCAGATCGATAACAAGTTAGTAGTATTCGGCCTCTGCGATAAAGAAGGCTTGAAGCTTTCAGATGCGGATTACACCGAAGAACTGATGAGCTACGTCACTGCTGCAGGCGCAGAAAGCATCAAGGATTTTGAGGAAAAATCCGGCATGACCATCGATGGTTTCATCGACATGTATGACCTGAATGCAGAGATCTATCTTACCAAGGTACTTGATAAGATCTACGATGCAAAATATCCTCAGGAGTAATAAAAAATGACAGATGGGCGTCTTTTCCATAAGGAGAAGACGCCTTTTTTTGTTGTCTGTGCTCATGCAAAAGCATTTCTTGTGGTATGCTTTTGTTTTTTTGATTAAATAGTGGACTGATACCACAAAATATGGTATAATACTCAGCGGTTATTATTTTAATTGTTGTTATAGCCTGATCATCGTCAGGAAATGGTATTATTGGAGGAAAATATGAAGTGCCCTTATTGTGACAACATTGATACTAAGGTAATTGACTCTCGTCCCACAGAAGAGGGCCACGCCATAAGGAGAAGAAGAGGTTGTGACGCCTGCGGAAGAAGATTCACCACCTATGAGAAGGTTGAGGAATCCATCCTTATGGTCATCAAATCCGACGGCAAGCGCCGCGAAGCATTTGACAGAAACAAACTGTACAGAGGTATCGCCAGATCCTGCGAGAAGCGTCCTGTTTCTGCAGAGACCATAGAGAGAATGGTGAACGACATCGAGCGCGATCTGAACAACCTTATGGTCAAGGAAGTTGAATCCAGCTACATCGGCGAACTGGTCATGGATCAGCTTAAGAAGGTGGACGAGGTAGCCTACATCAGATTTGCTTCCGTTTACAGGCAGTTTACTGACGTCAATACTTTCATTACAGAAATCGAAAAGTTAGTGGGGAAAAAATAATATGTCAAAGATATTTCAGATAGCCATCGACGGACCCAGCGGCGCAGGTAAATCCACCATCGCCAAGAGGGTGGCGGCGGAACTCGCCATCGACTATATCGACACAGGAGCCATGTACAGAGCTGTGGGGCTTAAGATGCTCAGACTTGGCATTCCCATGGAGGAGAACGAAACACTCTTTGAGATGCTCGCAAATACAGACGTGGACTTTTCCGAGGGCAGAGTTTATCTCGACGGTGAAGACGTAAGCAACCTTATCAGAACGCAGGAAGTCTCAAAAGCTGCTTCCGACTGTTCTGCCTTTGCCACGGTGAGAAGGAAACTGGTGGAGCTCCAGCAGGCCATGGGAAAGAGAAAGTCCGTCATCATGGACGGCCGCGACATAGGTACCGTGGTGCTTAAGGACGCTGAATACAAGTTCTATCTCACAGCTACAGCTGAAGAGAGAGCCATGAGAAGGTTCAAGGAACTTCAGGCCAAGGGTTCCACGGACACTTATGAGAAGGTCCTTGAGGACGTAAACAAAAGGGATTACAACGACATGCACCGCGATGTGGATCCGCTGAGACAGGCAGAGGATGCCGTTCTCATCGACAGCACCAACATGAGCATCGAAGAAGTTGTCGATTTCGTCATCGAGGCTGTAACAGGGGAAGATATCAGAAAATAACAGGGGTATAAACTAAAGAAAGGAAAGGATTTGAGATGAAAATCAAAGAAATGCCGGCAGGGGAGCGACCCGTGGAAAAGCTGTTTTCCCATGGGAAAGCTACCCTGTCTAACTCTGAGCTCATAGGGATACTTCTGGGCTCAGGTACCAGAGAGGCTTCTGCCGTAAGCCTTGCGGACGAGATCATTTCTGCCGCAGGAGGATTAGGAGGCCTGTCTGAACTCGACTGCGAAGATCTTATAAGGATCAGAGGCATAGGACCCAGAAAGGCAGCAACCATAGTGTGCGCTCTGGAACTGGGTAGAAGAGTCGCCACCGAAAGCGGGAAGCAAAAAATGTGCGTCAGATCTCCGGGATCCCTGGCGGATCTCTTCATGGAGGACATGAGGTACGCTCATAAAGAGTACTTCAAGGTGCTGATGCTTAACGTGAAACTGGAGATCATAGGGCTGGAAACCGTATCTGTGGGAGAACTGTCAGGCGCTCCGGTCCATCCCAGGGAGAGTTTTGAACCTGCCATCAGGAAGGGCGCCGCTGCGGTATGCTTTGCACACAATCATCCTTCAGGGGATCCGACACCGTCGGACGATGACCTGAAGATCACCAGAAGACTGATGGAATGCGGAGACCTTCTGGGCATCAGAGTTCTGGATCATATCATCATCGGGGACGGCGTGTACAGCAGTCTTAAGGAAGAAGGATATATTTGAGTATCCTCAAAAATCGTGGTTGAATTGGGTATTACCGAGGGACAGCACACCATATCTAGAGGCTTGAACTCACAGCTGTTTTGCTATAAAATAAATCTGTTATGGGAAAAACTATCGTTGTATGTTCCGGAAAAGGCGGAACCGGTAAGACAATGTTCGTGGCAAACATAGGCGCTATGCTTGCTAAACGAGGTCATAAGGTTTGTGTCATTGACATGGATACGGGGTTAAGGAATCTTGACCTCTATCTTGGCTTGGAAAACAACGTGGTATATGACGTGGCTGACGTGCTTAACGGAGTCTGCAGGATCAAGCAGGCCCTCATCAAGCACAAGTCATTCCCGGGACTGTTTTTCATGGCTGCATCGCCGAAGCCGGATGAAGGAGAATTCACTCCCCTTCACATGCAGGTGCTTTGCGCGAAGCTGAGCCGCAAGTTCGATTATATCGTGGTGGACTGCCCTGCAGGACTTGACGACGGACTTGCCATCGCAGTGGGAGGGGCAGATCAGATACTGATGGTGGTCACTCCTGAATATTCATCCATAAGAGATGCTGAGTCAGTTACTGCCAACCTTGCGGAGCAGAAGCTGCTGAAGATCCATTATATTCTGAACAAGGTCAACGTGGATCTGGTGAGAGAAGGATACGAACTTTCTCTCGAGGATCTTCCGGAAACCATCAGAAAAAGGCTGATAGGCATAATCAAAGAGGACAGGGACATTCACATTTCAACAAATCTGGGAATGCCGGCAGTATTCCAGCCTGAAACATATATCTATAATAATTTCTATAAGATAGCAGGCAGAATAGAGAATCTATGATGACTTTAAGAGAACTGAAAATCGGACAAAGTGCTGTCATCAGGGCCGTCGGAGGAGAAGGGGCTTTGAGACAGCATTTTTTGGATATGGGAGTCATTCCGGGAGCAGAGGTGACAGTTGTCAAATTCGCGCCCCTCGGAGATCCCATGGAGCTTGAGATACACGGCTATGAACTGACACTGAGACTTGAGGATGCAGCTCAGATCGAAGTTGAACTCATATCCGCCCGCTCCAACGAGCACAAAAGAATAGAACATATCGATTCCTCGGAGCATCCGGGACTTGGTGAGACAGGTAAGTACCACGATAAGGAAAATGAAAATCCTTTGCCTGATGGAACTATACTGACCTATGCTCTGGTGGGAAACCAGAACAGCGGCAAGACCACGCTCTTCAACCAGCTGACGGGATCCAACCAGCACGTGGGAAACTTCCCCGGGGTTACCGTTGACAGGAAGACCGGCGTGATAAAAGGGCATCCTGACACACTCATTACAGACCTTCCGGGAATCTATTCCATGTCGCCGTACTCCAGCGAAGAGATCGTTTCCAGAAATTTCGTTCTGGAGGACAAGCCCACCGCGATCATAAACATCGTTGACGCCACCAGCATCGAAAGAAACATGTATCTTACCATGCAGCTTCTGGAAATGAACATACCCATGGTAGTGGCTCTCAACATGATGGACGAGATGACCGGAAACGGCGGAGCCATAGACATCAACAAGATGGAAGACATGCTGGGAGTGCCTGTGGTACCCATCTCAGCTGCCAAGAATCAGGGCGTATCTGAACTTGTGGATCACGCTATCCATATCGCAAAATATCAGGAACGGCCGAAGAGGCAGGACTTCTGTTCCAAGGACGACCACGGCGGAGCCATTCACAGGGCTATACACTCCGTGGAGCATATAATCGAGGATCACGCAGAGAGGGCTGACATACCCAGAAGATTTGCAGCCACCAAGGTCATCGAGGGAGATGAACTGGTACTGGAAAAACTGCATCTCGATGATAACGAGCTGGAGATGATAGAGCACGTCGTTCTCCAGATGGAAAGAGAAGGCGGCATGGACAGAAGCGCCGCCATGGCAGACATGAGGTTCGACTTCATAGAGCGCGTATGCGAAAGCACCGTCAAGAAACCTCATGAGAGCAAAGAAAGGGTGAGATCCGAAAGGATCGACAGGATACTTACCGGCAAATGGTCTGCCATCCCCTGCTTCATCATCCTCATGGGGGTTGTATTCTGGCTGACCTTCAACGTCATAGGGGCCTTCTTCCAGGATCTACTGGAAAAGGGCGTCGGACTTCTGACGGGACTGGTGGATAACGCTCTCACCGCAGGAAACGCCAATGAGGTGGTCCACGGCCTGATAGTCGGAGGTATTTTTGAAGGTGTCGGAAGCGTACTGAGCTTCCTTCCCATAGTAGTCACCATGTTCTTCTTCCTGTCCATCATGGAGGACAGCGGATACGTGGCCAGGGTAGCCTTCTTCATGGATAAGCTCCTGAGAAAGATAGGCCTGTCCGGCAGAAGTATCGTGCCGATGCTCATCGGCTTCGGCTGTACGGTGCCTGCAGTAATGGCCACCAGGACTCTTCCCAGCCGTAGAGACCGTATGATGACCATACTCCTTACGCCTTTCATGAGCTGCTCTGCGAAGATACCCATTTACGGATTCTTTGTAAGCGCATTCTTCCCGGGAAAGGGAGGACTGATCATGACAGGACTGTACGTTCTCGGCGTGATCATAGCCATAGTCGTGGCTCTGCTCTTCAAGAACACGATATTCAAAGGTGAGGCCGTTCCTTTCGTAATGGAACTGCCCAACTATCGTATGCCCAGCGCAGGAAACGTATTAAGACTCATGTGGGAAAAAGCCAGAGACTTCCTTACCAGAGCATTCAGCGTCATCCTTGTGGCGACCGTAGTTGTATGGTTCTTACAGAGCTTTGATACTCACATGAACTTCACTGAAGATCAGTCAACCAGCATCATGGCGATGATCGCCGGATTCATCGTACCGGCCTTCGAACCTCTGGGTCTTGCAGACTGGAGGATAATAACTTCGCTCATCAGCGGCTTCATGGCCAAGGAGAGCGTTGTTGCCACCATGGGTATACTCTTCAAGGAAGGCATAGGACAGGCACTTAATGCAGTATCTGCAGGAACGCTTCTTATATTCTCACTTCTCTACACGCCCTGCGTGGCCGCCATCGCATCCATCAGGCGCGAACTGGGAGGCAAGTGGGCCTTCGGAGTCGTGGTGTGGCAGTGCGTGATAGCGTGGATAGTGGCTCTTCTTGCAAAGATCATACTGGCCGGAATACTGTAAAATATGGATATTTCAAAAGGCGCAGCGGGCCTTCCGCAGCGTCTTTTTTGTTTGTTTCGGGAGACTGACATTTACTTGACATTTGATATATCGCTAATATATAATAATTCTGTATGAATATATCGAAATTTATCTTCCCGATTGAGATATTGAAATATATAAATAATTTAATAGGAGGTGCATAGCAGTATGGGTATGCATGGAATGATGCCTGTATTCTTAGGAATAGTTCTAATACTGGTGGCATTGATCATCGGTGTTTTGATCGGATATATCTACAGAAAAAACGTAGGCGAAAAGGCGATCGGTTCTGCAGAGCAGAAGGCCAGAAATCTGGTTCTGGATGCTGAAAACAGATCCGAGGCTATCAAGAGAGAGGCACAGAAGGACGCTAAGGAAGAAGCCAGGAGGATAAGATCCGAAGCAGAGAGAGACGCAAGAGAAAAGAGAGAGGAAGCCAAGAGAACTGAAAAGAGACTGATACAGAAAGAAGAGTCTCTGGACAAGAAGATCGAAAATATCGAGAGAAAAGAAGAGAACATCGCTCACAAGGAACAGAGCCTTATGGACAAGCATAAGAACCTGGACAATGTGATCGAGCAGCAGACAGCTGAACTTCAGAGGATCTCAGGCTACACCGTAGAAGAAGCCAGACAGATACTTCTTCAGAACATCGAAAAAGACGTAAGACATGACGCTTCCATCATGATCAAGGACATCGAGTCCAAGGCTAAAGAGGAAGCAGACAAGAAAGCTAAATACATCATCACAAACGCCATCCAGAGATGCGCAGCCGATCAGGTTGCAGAGTCCACAGTCTCTGTGGTAGCTCTTCCAAACGATGAGATGAAGGGAAGGATCATCGGACGTGAGGGAAGAAACATCAGAGCCATCGAGACCATGACAGGCGTTGACCTGATCATCGACGATACCCCGGAAGCTGTCATCCTTTCAGGATTCGATCCTGTAAGAAGAGAGATCGCAAGGGTAGCTTTGGAGAAGCTCATCGTGGACGGACGTATCCATCCTGCAAGGATCGAGGAAATGGTCCAGAAGGCAGAGAAGGAAGTCAAGCAGATCATCAAGGAAGAAGGAGAAGCAGCTGCTTTCGAATGCGGCATCCACAACCTTCATCCTGAACTCATCAAGATCCTGGGAAGACTTAAGTACAGAACTTCCTACGGACAGAACGTGCTGAGACATTCCTGTGAGGTTTCACATCTTGCAGGCCTCATGGCAGGAGAGCTTGGACTTGACGTCAAGCTGGCCAAGAGAGCCGGACTCCTCCACGATATCGGCAAGGCCCTTGACCACGAGTACGAAGGAACACACGTTGATATCGGTATCGATATCCTGAAGAAATACAAGGAATCTCAGGCAGTCATCGACGGTATGGCAGCTCACCACGGAGATTACGAAGCCAAGAGCATGGAAGCAGTGCTGATCGCTGCAGCAGACGCTCTTTCCGCAGCCCGTCCGGGAGCAAGAAGAGAGACTCTGGACGCATACGTCAAGCGTCTTGAGAAGCTTGAAGAGATTGCCAACACCACGCCCGGCGTTGAGAAATCCTTCGCCATCCAGGCAGGACGTGAGATCCGCATCATCGCCAAACCCGAGGAAGTCAAGGACGACGAGATCGCATATCTTGCAAGAGAGATCTCCAAGAAGATCGAGTCCGAGCTTGAATATCCCGGTCAGATCAAGGTCAACGTTGTCAGAGAGACCAGGGCCATCGACTACGCTAAATAAGGCGTCAAAAATTGAATCAAGCAAGGGACAGTTTTGCTGTCCCTTGTATTATGCTTAGGGAATAAAATCACAAATGTCAGAAGCTTACGAAAACTCACTCTTAAAAAATGACAGAGACTTTTACAGGCAGATGGCCAGAGTAGGCATACCTGTAATGGTGCAGCAGCTGATCCTGGTTGCTGTAGGTATTTGTGATACCATCATGGTAGGCAAGCTTTCCGAGGAGGCTCTGGCTTCAGTAGGAGCAGCCAATCAGATCTTCTTTGTCTATATCGACTGTGTTTTCGGTTTCCTTTCCGGAGTGGCTGTATTCAGCGTTCAGTATTGGGGGATAAGGGATCTGAAGGCCCTTCGCAGATTGCTTGGAATAGCCTATTCCATGTGCATAGCGGTAGGCGTGCCTCTGACCATCATAAGCTACGCTTTTGCACCTCAGCTGATCGCCTTGTTTTCGGATGATCCGACTGTAGTGGCTATGGGCACCGACTACCTGAGGATAGTTGTTTTCACTTATCTTTTCACAGCCCTTACCTTTGTCATCTCGTACAACAGCCGCGCTGTAGCCATGCTGAAGTGGCCTACCATCGCAAACGCGGTAGCTGTGGGACTGAATATTTTTCTTAACTGGGTGCTGATATTCGGTAAATTCGGCGCACCTGCTATGGGAGTCACAGGAGCTGCCACGGCAACTCTGATCTCCAGGATCTTTGAAGCGATAATGACCTTCAGCTATGTATACATTTTCTCGAAGGAGCATCCGCTGAAAGCCCGCATCAGGGAAATGAAATATGACAAAGAACTCTTCCAGAGGGTCATGAGGACCGCGCTCCCGGTTATCTTCAATGAGCTTCTCTGGGTCCTGAGCTTTACCTTGACCTACGCAATATACGGCGACCTGGGACCGGTGGCGCTGGCGGTAGTACAGATAGCCATGACGGTGACCGACGCTTTCCAGGCAGTATTTGCCGGAATCGGTAACGGTACGGGAGTAATAGTCGGACAGGAACTGGGAAGAGGCAACAGAGATCTGGCCTTCAGACTGGCAAAAAAGAGCCTGAAAGTGATCTGGGTATTCATCATCATTTCCACTGCGCTGCTTATAGTTTTAAGAGGATCCATAGTGGATATCTATGATTTCGAGCAGAGTACCAACGATCTGATCATGATCACCATTCTGGTATTCGCGTTTTCCCTGGCTCCGAAAATGCTGGCATACTTTTTCATCTGCGGTATCTTCAGACCCGGCGGAGACACGGTCTGGTGCGTTTGGGTGGATTCCGGTCTGAACTGGCTCCTTCAGGTGCCTCTGGCTTACATCGGAGTTCACGTGCTGCACTGGGAAATCTGGGCAGTCATCGCTTTGGTAACCCTGGGAGAAGTTGCAAAGACCATCGTATGCTATATAAGACTTTACTCTAAGAAATGGATAAACGTTGTTACAGGACGTTAAAGAAATGATAGTATATTTAGACAATTCAGCGACGACAAGACAATATGACGAAGTGACCGACCTGATGGCGGATGTGGCGAAGAACTGCTACGGCAATCCATCATCTCTCCACGGACTGGGGCTTGAGGCTGAGAAGCTTATGAAAGAGGGCAGGAGAAAGATCGCCCTGGGCTTCAATGCATCGCCTGAAGAAGTTTATATCACTTCCTGCGGCACCGAGGCGGACAACACCGTACTCATGGGGCTTGCCAGAGTTCCCAGGCCCAGAGCCAAAAAGATCATCACCACAGCGGTGGAACATCCGGCGGTGCTGGAGCCCGCTCAGGAACTGGAAAGAAGAGGCTTTGAGGTGGTGCGCCTTGGCGTAGACAGACACTGCAGGATAGATCTGGACGAACTTAAGGCGGCGCTGACAGAGGATACTCTTCTCATCTCCGTGATGGCGGTAAATAACGAAGCCGGCACCATCATGCCTTTAAAGGAGATCGGAGAGATCAAGAAAGCGTTCAATAAGGCTCATGGTACAAAGGTGCTCTTTCATACTGACGGAGTACAGGCTCTGGGCAAGATCAGCCTTGATACAAAGAAGGAACTGAAGGACGTGGACATGATCTCCGTATCAGCCCACAAGATCCACGGCCCGAAGGGCATAGGAGCCCTCTACGTGAGAAAGGGAACTAACCTGCTTCCTTTCATGCTGGGCGGCGGCCAGGAAAAAGGCTTCAGATCCGGCACTGAAAACGTGCCTGCAGTCTGTGGCTTCGGTCTGGCTTGCGAGATGACAGTAAAAGACCTTGAAGGAAGATCCGCTCACATGATGAGCGTCAGGAATTACCTGAAGCAGGGCATAGTGACGCAGATCGCCGACGCAGTAGTAAACTCACCTGATGACGGGGTCTGCTCTGTACTTAACGTCAGCTTCCCCGGAACAAGAGGCGAGGTCATCCTTCACAGGCTGGAACAGGAGGGGATCTACGTATCCACAGGTTCAGCCTGCTCATCCAACCATAAGACTTCCAAAGGCTCCCACGTGCTTAACGCCATGGGACTTAAGCCCAAGGAAATCGAAGGCGCACTCAGGTTCAGTTTCAGCGAGTTCAACACTGTTGAAGAAATGGATTACGTGCTGGACAAACTGAAGACGGCCGTGGAAGGCTTCAGAAAACTGGGAAGCTTCAGATAAATAGGATCCTACAGATCAGCATTCAAAGGAGAGACTACATGGAATTCATTAATAAAATTGCGGACAAACTTGCAGATTATTCAGGCAGCATCGTACTTGCCCTTATAGTACTGGTTGTTGGCCTTATACTCATCAAATTATGCATGAAAATCGCAGAAAAGGCCCTGGGCAAGACCAAGCTGGATCCCAGTATCCATAAGTTTATACTGTCAGTATTCAGGATCCTGCTCATCGTTGTGCTCATAGTAATAATCCTTTCCTGCCTCAAAGTACCTACAGCTCCACTGGTCACGGTGCTTGGAGCCATCGGCGCAGCAGTTGCACTGGGTCTCCAGGGAAGCCTGTCAAACGTGGCTGCCGGTTTTTTGATTCTCATCAATCAGCCCTTCAAGAGAGGCGACTTTGTGGACACCTGCGGTTACAGCGGAATCGTTGATAATATCGACATTACATGCACCACACTCCAGACGGTGGACAACCGTACGGTTATCCTTCCCAACTCATCCGTGCTGGGCTCTGCCATCGTAAACAATACTTCAGAACTGATCAGAAGGATCGACATATCCTTCGGGATCGCTTACAGCGCGGACATTGCCCATGCAAAGAAAGTCATCATGGACGTCTGCCGCAAAAACGAGCATGTGCTCGAAAAACCCGAGACTTTCGTGGGAGTAGGAGCACATGAAGATTCGGCGGTGACTCTGGATCTCCGCGCCTGGGTGGATACACCGAACTATCTCTCCACCAAGTACGAACTTCAGGAAGAAGTAAAGCTGGCCTTCGACGAAGCCGGCATCGAGATACCTTTCCCTCAGGTGGACGTGCATATGAAATAATGTTTTTACGGACTAAGCGCCCTGACGGGCGCTTTTTTATTGCGGTCGAAGCGGCAGCCTCGCGAAAATTTCATGTTCTCTTATGAAGTTTATCTTAAAAGGAGGATATGGAATGGATAATAAAAATGTCCGCTCAGACAGGGCAAAAGGTGAGATTTCTACGGTCAGAAAGGACGGTTTCAGCACTGCCAAAATGTATAATATGGATATGACATATGACGCGGAAACCTTAAAACAATATTTTGCAACCAGGCTGACTGAAATGAGGATGAAAAGAAACGTTTCCGCAAGGGAAATGAGTATTTCCCTTGGACGAGGCGCGGGATATATCAACAGTATCGAAAGCGGCCACGTGTTTCCGTCCATGGTAATGCTGTTTGAGATCTGCGATTACCTCAGAGTATCGCCCAAAGAGTTCTTTGAGTTTACCGAGCCTGATACCAACAGACTTTTCGAGCTGAAACTTACAGACATATACAAAGGTCTGGGCACTGACGAAAAGGAGATAATCCGCAGGATCATAGAACTTCTTGAAAGGAGAAATCAGGGTAGATGAAAGGTAAAAAGAAATGGATAGTTATAGGGGTCATAGTTTTGCTTCTGATTTTCGGAGCGCTGGGAGGAAAAAACTCTGACAAGGCGCCGAAGGACAACGGAGATACTTCTCAGGCAGAGTCCGCTGAGGTTGCGGAACAGGAGGAAGAAGCAACTGAGGAGCAGACGGAAGATGAACAAGCAGAGGAGGCTGCAGAGACGACCGAACCTGAAGAAGAGCAGACAAGCGACGTTCCGGAGGGTGTATCGCCCGAACTTGTGGAGTTCCTGGATTCATACGAGGCTTTCATGGACGAATACTGCGAGTTCATGAAAAACTATAACGAATCGGATCCGACACAGCTTCTGAAATACGCTTCCATAATGGAGAAATATTACGAGTTTTCCGAAAAGGCTGAGGCCTGGGATGAAGAGGAAATGACCGATGAGGAGACTCTCTACTACCTTAAGGTCATGAACCGCGTGAATGAAAAACTGCTGGAGACCGAAGCAGCCATGGGGTGAAACACTTTTGCAATGAGATTACGGACTAAAACGTTTGACGATAGTTTTAGTCCGTAGTTTTTTAGGATAACATACATACTAAAATAAGCCACGACAGTTTTAGTACGTTGCTTTTGATGATTATTTGCATACTGGAAGGAGCGTGGGCTTTTTTAGTCCGTTTCCCTGATGTTGTAAAAACATACTAAATCAAGCGTCAACTCTTTTAGTACGTAAATATTACAAAAAACAGACGTACTAAATACGGCGTCGCTCTGTTTGGTATGTTTTGCGCTGCTGATATCTGCATACTAAAATCAGTGACGAGTCTTTTGGTATGTCGAGCGACGGTAACATATATAATTTGCACATACTCTCCAAAATACAAAATAAAAAAGGACTGACCGATGTCAGCCCTTTTTGTTTTACAAATTATTTCAGCGCCTTGAGGATCTTTGTTACGTATTCCCAGGTGCGCTCTGTTGAAGGAATGGAAGCTCTTTCGTCAGGCGTGTGTACGTTCTCGAGGTCGGGTCCGATGGAGACTGCGTCGAAATCGTGTCCCATCTTTCCTGCAAAGAATCCGCACTCAAGACCTGCGTGAACAGCTTCTACTGAAGGTTCTTTGCCGTAGAGTTCCTTGAATACGTCTACGCAGACGGTTCTCAGCGGGGAATCTGCCTTGAACTCCCAGCCGGGATAGTACAGTGAGAACTTGATCTCTCCTCCAAGTACGCGGGAGATGTCCTCCAGCTTTCTGCAGATCAGGTCCAGTCTGGACTTGACGGAACTTCTCAGGCAGTAGAGAGTGGTGACTTCAGTCTCTGTAGTGTTCATTGCGCCCAGGTTAAGGCTGGATTCCACCAGATCCTTGATGCCCATTGACATGGACTGGATGCCTGTAGGAGCGTTCAGAAGATATGAGATGATGCGGCTTGTGCTTACCTTGTCCATGGGAACGAACATGGCTGCGTCTGCCTTTGTGAGCTCAAGTGTGATATCGGGATCTGAAAGCTCATACTCAGCTGTGATGGCAGCCTGTGAAGCCTTTACTGCAGCTTCAAGACCTGCTGCGTCAGCAGTTACCAGCTGGAGAAGAGTCTCTTTGCAGATAACGTTGTCTGCGTTTCCGCCCTTTAAGCAGACCAGTCTGTAGTCAACAGTGTCTGCGATCTCGGAAAGCACGCGGCCTGCGAGGATGTTTGCGTTGGCGCGCTCTTTGTTGATCTCCATGCCGGAGTGTCCGCCGATGAGACCGGTGAGCTTGAGATTGAATACTTCGCCGTCGAAAGCTTCTCTGGTAACGGGCAGGGTGCCGTTTCCGGTGATGCCGCCTGCGCAGCTTACGGTGATAACGCCTTCTTCCTCGGAGTCGAGGTTGATCATGCGCTTGCCGTGAAGAAGGGAAGCGTCGAAGCCCTCTGCTCCTTCAAGACCTGTTTCCTCATCAACGGTGAAGATGCACTCGAGAGCGGGATGCTCATATTCGCCCGGTGAATCCAGGAGAGCCAGCATCATGGCTACTGCCATGCCGTCGTCAGCTCCGAGGGTGGTGCCGTCAGCTGTGAGCCAGTCGCCGTCAACTACGAGCTTGATGCCTTCGTTGGCCATGTCGATGGGGCAGCCGGGAACCTTTTCGCAAACCATGTCCATGTGTCCCTGAAGAAGGACGGGCTCTGAATTTTCATAGCCTGCGGAAGCGGGTCCGTAGATGAGCACGTTGTTCAGTTCGTCCTGAACGTACTCAAGTCCGCGTTCTTTTGCGAAGTTTGCGAGATAGTCGCTGATTTTCTTTGTATTATATGAGCCATGAGGGATCTTGCTGATCTCCTCGAAGAAGTAAAAGACTTTTTTAGGCTCAAGATTGCTTGTTACACCCATTGGTATGATCTCCTTTCACATAAATGGTAATTTATATATTTTGCTCAGTGCAAAACTATTGACTTACATATCTTCAGGCTTGATCAAAACGATCTCCTGAGAGGCGATGGCGTTGTTCACCAGAGTCTCGATGTCCAGACGGGATTCGCTTTCCAGGATCTTCTCAAGTCTGGGCTTGGTGGCGGGATGCTTCGGCAGGAAGACCGTGCAGCAGTCCTCATAGGGCTCGATGGATTTCTCGTAGGTACCGATCTCCTGGGCTCTGTCCATGATCTCGATCTTGTCCATTCCGATGAGGGGCCTGAATACCGGCATGCTCACCACGCTGTCGGTAACCACCAGAGCTTCAGCAGTCTGCGAAGCCACCTGACCCAGATCCTCTCCGGTTATGAGAGCCTGACATTCAGCTTCCTTAGCCAGTTTTTCTGCTATCCTCATCATGAAGCGTCTCACGTGTATGGTGGTCTCTTCCTCGGGACAGTTCTTTACGATCTCTTCCTGGATGGGAAGAAGGTTGATAACGTGCATTTTGAATCTGCCTGTGTACTGGGACACGATCTGCGCCAGCTCGATGACTTTCTCCCTGGCTCTTTCAGAGGTGTAGGGATATGAGTGGTAATGCACCGCTTCGATCATCATGCCGCGCTTGGCCATCATCCATGTGGCTACAGGGCTGTCGATACCGCCTGACAGAAGCGTCATTCCCTTGCCGTTGGTACCGAGAGGCAGGCCGCCCAGACCGTTGACCTTGGAATCGTAGATGTATGACACGTCATGTCTTACGTCCACCTTCAGCAGTACGTCGGGATCATGTACGTCCACCTTAAGGACTTTGCAGCCCACAAGGACCTTGGCTCCGATGATCCTTCCGATCTCCGGGGACTTCACCGGGAAGTTTTTGTCAGCTCGCTTAGCCTCGACCTTGAAGGTCTTGATGCCCCGTTCTTCGATGAGAGCCTTCATGTACCTGACTGCTTCAGCGCCGATGGCGTCCAGATCGGACTCGGCTTCCACAGCCTTTGAAACTGAAGCTACTCCGAAGACTTTGACTGTCTCGTGGATGATCTCGTCGATATCCAGAGCCTTGTCGGCCTTGACATAAATAAGACCCTCGTGACGGTAGATGTCGATGTCCTTGTCTTTGCCGACTTCAGAGATCTTCTTCAGGTTGGCTTTGATGCGGTCCACCAGCATGCGCTCGAAATAGGGTTTGTTCATTCCCTTGAGAGCGACTTCGCCTGCGCGTACGATCAATATGTTTCTTTCGTTCATTTTTCCTCCTGAACCGGCAGTTGGGTTGGCGCCGGTATTATTTATTTCCAACAATATATTATAGCTCATTGTGCAAAAAAACACAATGCTTAATGGGACTGGGTGCAGTGTTCTTAAAAAAGTACTTACATATGCTCAAATTATGCAAAAATGTTCTTGAAAAGTATGCAAAAAAGTGGTATATATGTTAGTGTATGATGTTATAATTTTAACGTGGGTGTTTATGGCTCGTGTTGATATAACTAATAATTTTTTAAGGAGGCTTTTAAATGAACTTTCAACTAACGAAAGAACAGGAATTCGTAAGAAAAATGGTCAGAGAATTCGCTACTACCGAAGTTGAGCCCATCGCAGCTGACATCGACAAGGAACACAGATTCCCTGAAGAGA
>CACYYH010000004.1 GCA_902778565.1 uncultured Eubacteriales bacterium | reverse complement strand
AGGATGTATTCCTGACCGTCCTTTGCCTTATACACCAGCCTGGTGGTCTGAAGTTTGATGGTTATGCCTCTCTCGCGCTCCAGATCCATATTATCCAGATACTGTTCCTTCATGTCGCGCTCGGCCACCAGCCCTGTCTTCTCGATGAGACGGTCCGCCAGGGTGGACTTGCCGTGATCTATATGAGCTATGATGCTGAAATTTCTTATATATTTCTGATGATCCATAAATTCCTCTTAGTTTTTAGTTTGATTGAGCCGCCTGATCAGGCCCCCACGGTACGTCCATATAATATGGCAAAATGTATTTGGCGCATAGGAAAAGAACGACCAGCACCAGCAGAATTATGAAATTCCGCTTGGTAAAGATCTTCTTCCACGGGATCTTTGTCGCAAAGAACGCCGTGATACCTCCTATCAGTCCGTAGAACCAGATCTTCAGCCAGTTGAAGAAACCTCTCTTCTTCTCTTCCTGCTGTTCTTCCTCTGAATCCTCAGAGGTATCCATGTCCGTCTCATCGATCTCGAGGACGACGGGAGCAGGATCGTTGAACTGCGGTGTGCCGGAGCCCACTTCCGGAAGATTGTCCAGAGCCGCCACGGCTCCCACGGTAAGAAGCCCTGCGCCTACGCCTACAGCCACCGCTTTTTTAACGGTCTTTCCGACTGTATTCTTCTTTTTCTTCTTTTCTTCAGGCGCTTTCTCTTCAGGTTCTGCGATCTCTGTTTCCAATGTATTTTCGCTGTCCATAATCTCAATATCCTTCATCTTTGCTTACCTCATGAAAATGAAAATGAACATAACTATACATAATGATTATAACATATCCGTTTTTCAAGCGCTATAGTAATATTTATCAATAGCTGTAGTCATGTGCTGATATTCACTTTGCGAGGAGCGATGATCAGACAAAGAAAAAACCGGCTCGATTGGATGCGGATCCCGTAATTTTGTAGGGATCCGCCCAAGAGAGACGGTTTTGATTTGTTTCTGATCGATGCGACGAGCACCGGCGAGGATCAGCACATGATCACAGCTTCGGTCCTGCTGCAACTAATGCCTTGCCTGCTTCATTGTACTCGTACTTCACGAAGTTCTTGATGAATCTGCCTGCCAGATTCTGTGCCTTGGCATCCCACTCAGCGGGATCAGCGTAGGTATCTCTGGGATCCAGGATCGCGGGATCCACTCCCGGAAGTTCGGTGGGAACTTCAAAATCGAAGATGGGGATCATCTTGGTAGGCGCCTTCAGCACGTCGCCGTTCAGGATGGCGTCGATGATTCCTCTGGTATCCTTGATGGATATACGCTTGCCGGTTCCGTTCCAGCCTGTGTTCACCAGATATGCCTTGGCTCCTGACTTCTCCATTTTCTTAACCAGCTCTTCAGCATACTTTGTGGGATGGAGTTCCAGGAATGCCTGTCCGAAGCAAGCTGAGAACGTAGGAGTCGGTTCGGTGATTCCTCTCTCTGTTCCTGCAAGCTTAGCTGTGAATCCTGACAGGAAGTAGTACTTGGTCTGCTCGGGTGTAAGGATGGATACCGGAGGAAGCACTCCGAAAGCGTCTGCAGAGAGGAAGATAACGTTCTCTGCATCGGGACCTGAGGACTTGCCGTTTACGTTCTTTGCGATCTTTTCTATGTGTTCGATAGGATAGGAAACGCGGGTGTTCTCGGTAACGCTCTTGTCGGCGAAATCGATCTTGCCGTTCTCATCAACGGTTACGTTCTCCAGAAGAGCGTTTCTTCTGATGGCGTTATAGATGTCGGGCTCGGAATCCTTGTCAAGGTTGATTACCTTGGCATAGCAGCCGCCCTCAAAATTGAATACTCCGTTGTCATCCCAGCCGTGCTCGTCATCGCCGATGAGCAATCTCTTGGGATCTGTGGAAAGAGTAGTCTTGCCGGTTCCGGAAAGTCCGAAGAATATAGCGGTGTTCTTACCTTCCATGTCGGTGTTTGCGGAGCAGTGCATGGATGCGATGCCCTTAAGAGGAAGGTAATAGTTCATCATGGAGAACATACCCTTCTTCATCTCGCCGCCGTACCAGGTGTTCAGAATGACCTGCTCGCGGCTTGTGATATTGAAAGCAGCCACTGTGCTGGAGTTGAGACCCAGCTCTTCCCAGTTCTCTGCCTCAGCCTTTGATGCATTGTATATTACAAAGTCGGGTTCGAAATTTTCCAGTTCCTCTTCCGTGGGCTGGATGAACATGTTCTTTACGAAGTGAGCCTGCCATGCAACTTCCATAATGAAGCGGATAGCCATTCTGGTATCGGGATTGGTTCCGCAGAAAGCGTCCTGAACGAAGAGCCTCTTTCCGCAAAGCTCCTTAACAGCAGTCTCCTTTACTTTAGCCCAGACTTCTTCACTCATGGGATGGTTGTCGTTGGGATATTCCTTGCTGTTCCACCATACCGTATCCTTGGAATTTTCATCCATTACGATATATTTATCCTTGGGGGAACGTCCGGTATAGATACCTGTCATAACGTTGACAGCATCCAGTTCAGTCATTGTTCCCTTGTCGTAGCCTGTCAGCTCCGGCTTCATCTCCTCTTCAAAGAGGAATTCATATGAGGGATTGTGGATCACCTCTGTTGCTCCTGTGATCCCGTATCTGGTTAAATCTACATTCGCCATTTCAAAACCTCCGGCATTTATGTTTAATAGTGATACAAAACCATATTACCACATATTAATCATAACACTAAACATTTCCATATTCAAGGAAGGAAAGTCAGCAGTATAAAAAAAGAGCCCAGAGGAGACACTATCTCTGGGCGTTTTGCTCATGCTGTGCATTTAACTTATGCACTGTGGGGACGGGTGAGACTTATTTTGCAGCCTTTGCTGCGTTGAGTTTCTTGGCTAATCTGGAAGTCTTTCTGGATGCAGCGTTCTTGGAGATAGTTCCCTTGGAAGCAGCCTGCATAAGCTTCTTTTCTGCAAGTCTGAACTTTTCGTCTGCAGTCTCGAAGTTTCCTTCTGCTACAGCGTTGTCGAAGTTCTTAAGAACAGCTTTCAGATGATTTCTTACTCTTCTGTTTCTTGCAGTCTTCTTGTCGATTACCTTGATTCTCTTCTTTGCGGATTTAATGTTTGCCATGAAATTTCACCCCACTTTATATATTTTTTGGTTAGCCGACCGGGTTGGGCTGTTCGCACATAAATAGCCGGCTTAATAAATTCGCATTAGTATTATATAGGCGCGCGCCTGAAAATGCAAGCATTATTTTAACATTTTTTCTTCTCTCAGTTTCTTAAGTTTTTCCTGTGTCACAGGGTACTTCAGCATGACCAGAAGCACCAGCACCATGAATATACCGGGTATCAGTGTGAATGAATGGCTTACCCACGTAAGAGCCGATTCGGGCTGCATGATGACGCCGCCCGCCTCAATCGGTGAGGGCTGGGTCTCGTCGAAACCGGAAAGCGAAAGAATGATGCCCAGTGCCTGCAGTCCGATAGCTATGCAGACCGACTCACTCAGCGCCTGGAAGGATATGACAGAGCCCGCGTGCGACTCACCTGTCACGATCTCATCTATTTCAGCGATATCATAGATCATAGAGGGCATCAGCTGCCAGTAGCAGGTGTTCGCCACGGAATAAAACAAGCTTACGGCTATGACGCTCTTTAAGCCCACCGTAGGCACGAAGCGCATGAGTATGAGAAGCACTCCCGCCAGTCCTATTCCCAGCATGAATACGTTCTTCTTGTCGAAACGGCCGGACAGCCTTTCGATGAATGGAACGAATGCTATGCCCGAAAGGGTTATCAGAAGCATGATGGCAGATATGGTTTTCTGACTCATGCCCAGGTTATAGGTCATAAAGAATACTCTGTCTGAGCTGAATATGGTGTTTGCGATCAGATAAAGCATGGATACCATAAGCAGATATCTCATGGATCTGAGTTTCAGTATGCTGAAATACTCCCTGAGGATGGCTGCGCCTTTTGAAAGAAGTGACTGCCTGCCCTCAGCTTCTCTTTCCGCCCTGCGTTCAGCCTTCAGCCTCTTTATCTCCGGATCATCCTTCGGACGATCTCCCTTTTTAAGGGTCAAAGCGGAGATCAGGAGAGCCAGTCCCGCGCAGGTCCCGCAGAACATTCCCACCAGCTGCCATGACTGCTGGCCGGTCCTTCCGGCATTCATTGCCCAGTCCACGATGATCGTGGGCAGCACCATACCTATCAGCATTCCCGCCTGACCGAAAACGTAGGCATAGGATCTCAGCGACGTACGGTCATAATAGTTTTCTGCCAGATCCGCGCCCCAGCTCATATAGGGCACGAACTCCATGCTGAAGAAGGTCCAGTACAAAAGTATCATCGCCGTATAGTATATGGCTTTCACAGCCGGGCCTGCGTTTATGGTAGTAAAGAGCAGGCTTGTGACCACCGCCACCGGTATGGCAGCAAACAGCATGAAGGGTTTTCTCTTGCCAAGGCGCGAGATCATGTTGTCTGAGCTGTAACCAAAAAACGGGCCGACTATGGCCTCCCAAACCGAACCGACGGCGCTGATGGCTCCCGCTGCCGCGGGCTCCACCCCTGCCACCGTCGTAAGGTATAACATCAGATATGTGCCGCTCAGCGTATAGAGCGTATTGTCACAAATACACCCTACTCCGTAGCTTATTTTATTTTTTACGGATAATTTTCTTTCAGACATTTTTTGATTCGGATCCTTCCGGAAATAATATTCTTCAGGATAATCGTCTTGATGCTAACATTTGATCCTTTATGGAAAAACCATTCTCCGGGATAGTCTTTTTACTCATCGTTCTGATCCTTCAAAGAAAAAACAAATTTAAGGATACCTTTCTTTCCATGAATCATTATCCCTGTGGCAAAATTCACATTCCAGGATAGTTTAATTCGCCACGATTTGATCCTTAAGAAATAAATGGTATTTCAGGATAATTTAATTCGCATAAATCTGATCCCTATGAAAAGAATTCCTATTCAGGATAATCCAGTTGACCAAAATACTGATCCCAGCTGTAAAAAGTTTGCAGACGGATAAAGCACCCTTATCACACGTTCCCGATTCTTCCACCAAAAGCGCTCCGGACGCATGTGCGAAGCGCTGGATCATTTATCATTCGCATTTTGATTTTTATTCAATTACGCCTCCGCCCAATACCACGTCCCCATCGTATGCCACTGCAGACTGACCGCGGGTAATTGCTCTCTGGGGTTCATCGAAGACGATCCTTGCACCTCCGCCTTCCATCGGATAGATCGTTGCCGGCTGATCTTTCATGCGGTACCTGGTCTTGGCGGTGCAGCGCATGGGTTCAGCAGGCGTCTTGCCTGAGATCCAGTTAAAGTCCTTTACGAGGACTTCCCTCTTCATCAGGTCTTCGTTCTCGCCGATGACCACGGAGTTGTTCTCCGGACAGATGTCGCAGACGAATACCGGATGTCCCATTGCCAGACCCAGTCCTTTTCTCTGGCCGATGGTATAGTTTATTATTCCCTTATGATGACCTATGACATTTCCCTCTTTATCCACGAAGTCGCCGGGTTCAGGAGTTCTGCCGGTGATCTTTTCAACCACCGTGGCGTAATCGCCGTCCGGCACGAAGCAAATATCCTGGCTGTCAGGCTTATTGGCATTTACAAAACCATGCTGCTCGGCGATCTCTCTGGCCTCTTTCTTGGTGAGCTCACCAAGGGGGAAAAGTGTGTGTGCCAGCAGTTCCTGCGTAAGATTGTAAAGGACGTAGCTTTGATCCTTTGATTCATCCAGTGCGCGTTTAAGGACATATTCATCCCCCTGCTTTTCTATTCTGGCGTAATGGCCTGTGACCACGTAATCGCAGCCCAGCACCTCTGCCCTCTCATGGAGCTTACCGAACTTCAGATATTTATTGCAGTCGATGCATGGGTTCGGAGTCATTCCTTTCTCATAGCATGCGGCAAATTTGCTCATGACCTTATCCTTGAACTCCTCCTTATAGTTGAAGACGTAGAAAGGCATGCCAAGTCTGAAGGCCACCGATCTGGCGTCTTCCGTATCGTCCAGACTGCAGCAGGTCTTACCGTCTGTAGGCGGAAGATCCGTATCCTCCGCTTCATAGAGCTTCATGGTGCATCCAATGCAGTCTATACCTTTTTCTTTTGTAAGAAGAGCGGCTACGCTGGAATCAACTCCGCCGCTCATGGCGATGAGCGCTTTCATTTCAGTTCTCCTATCTGAATCAGTATAGCATAAAAAACCATGTCTGCCAATTTTTTGAATAAAAATGTCATTTCCGGAACACGTTCAGCATGTCAGTTTCTGCGAGGAGCGAAGATCGGCCGCCTTTTTTGCAGAAGCTAAAGCATTAAGAACGGTTGGGCTTTTGCGAGGAGCGAAAGTTGTTCAAAGAAAAAAGTGCTTCGATTGGATGAGGATGCCGTAATTTTGTAGGCATCCTCCCAAGAGGAGCACTTTTGATTTGTTAACAACTGATGCGACGAGCACTGAGCTCGACCGGTCTTAATGCTTTAGCTGAACCACTCCTTGATCTTACTGGTAAAGCTTGACTTCTTCTGGTAGCATTCCTCCGTTACCTCAGCAGCCATGGCTTCGATAGCCTTCTTCTGCTTGCCGTTGAGCTTGGTAGGTATCTCCAGATTTACGGTAACGTAAAGGTCTCCTTTGGCCTCTCTTCTCAGGTACTTGATGCCCTTCTCCTTCAGTCTGAACTTTGTGCCGGGCTGAGTGCCCTGAGGGATCTTGTATTTGACCTTGCCTTCAAGAGTGGGAACTGTAATCTCTGCTCCGAGAGCAGCCTGGTCGAAGCTGATGGGGATCTCAAGGTAAAGATCCGCGCCATTACGCTTGAACATGCTGTGGGGTTTCACGTTGAGAACGATGTAGAGATCGCCTGCAGGGCCGCCGTTATATCCGGGTTCGCCCTGTCCACGGATCGGAATCACCGACTCATTATCCACTCCTGCCGGAATATCAACTGTAATTGATACGTTTTTCTTCATCCTTCCGGTCGCTCCGCAGTCCGGACAAGGTGTCTCTATGATGGTTCCCGTGCCTCCGCACTGATCACAGGTGGACATAGTCTGGAACTGGCCGAAAGGTGTTCTCTGTACAGTCTGTACCTGACCTGATCCACCACACTTAGGACATGTCTTCTTTTCTGTGCCGGGTTTTGCCCCGTCACCCTTACAGGTAGGACAGGTAACGTACTTATTCAGGCTGACAGTTTTTTTGCAGCCGAAAGCAGCCTCTTCAAATGTGATGCTGATGGCTTTCTGAAGATCCCTGCCCTTTCTGGGCTGATTGGCCCTTCTGGTATTGGAGGATCCGCCAAAGCCGCCGCCGAACATATTGAAGATATCTTCAAAGCCGGCAAAAGGATTTCCTCCGCTGCCGCCAAAGCCACCGAAGCCGCCGAAACCTCCGCCGAAGCCGCCGGCGCCTGCGTTAGGATCTACCCCCGCGAAACCGAAGCGGTCATATTTAGATTTTTTATCCGGGTCGGAAAGAACCGAGTAAGCCTCGTTGACCTCCTTGAACTTTTCCTCCGCCGTCTTGTCGCCGGGATTCCTGTCAGGGTGATACTTCATGGCCATCTTACGGAAAGCCTTCTTTATCTCCTCCTCGGACGCTCCTTTTTTGAGCCCCAGGACTTCATAATAATCGCGTTTATCTGCCATAATTTACAAACCTCAAAAATACAAGATTCAGGGGGCTTCATCAGCCCCCTTGAAAAGCTTGCTTATTTATCTTCGTCAACTACGGTGTAGTCTGCATCTACAACGTTGTCGTCGTTTGCAGGTCCTGCCTGCTGTCCACCTGTGAAGTTGTTGGGATCGAATCCCTGTCCTCCCATGTTGGGGTTGAAGCCTGCTCCTCCCATGTTGGGATTGCCCTGAGCCTGCTGCTGCTGAGCAGCCTGCTGATAGAGCTTGGTGGAGATGATGTGGAACTTCTCTGTGAGAGCTTCTGTCTTCTCCTTGATCTGATCAACTGTGCCGTTGTTCAGAACTGCCTGGAGCTGATCCTTGGCGTCTGTGATCTCCTGCTTCTCGGAATCTGTAAGCTTGCCTTCCAGATCCTTCAGGGACTTGTCTGTATCGTAGATAAGAGCTTCTGCCTTATTTCTTACTTCTACTTCTTCTTTTCTCTTCTTGTCTTCTTCAGCATAAGCCTCAGCTTCCTTTACCTTTCTGTTGATCTCATCCTCGGAAAGGTTTGTGGAGGAAGTGATGGTGATGTGCTGTTCCTTACCTGTTCCCATATCCTTAGCAGATACGTTTACGATACCATTTGCATCGATATCGAAGGTAACTTCGATCTGAGGGATTCCACGAGGAGCGGGAGCGATACCGGTGAGCTGGAATCTTCCGAGTGTGGTGTTTCCTGCTGCCATTTCTCTTTCACCCTGCATTACGTGGATATCTACTGCAGTCTGGTTGTCTGCTGCTGTTGAGAAGATCTGTGACTTCTTTGTAGGGATGGTCGTATTTCTTTCGATGAGCTTGGTTGCAACTCCGCCCAGAGTCTCGATGGACAGTGAAAGCGGTGTAACGTCCAGAAGAAGTACGTCGTGAACTTCACCTGTGAGAACGCCTGCCTGAATAGCAGCTCCGACTGCTACGCACTCATCGGGGTTGATGCCCTTGAAGGGTTCCTTGCCTGTAACGCTCTTAACAGCTTCCTGAACTGCGGGGATACGTGTGGATCCGCCTACCAGGATAACCTTAGCGATGTCAGCGTTAGTAACGCCGGCATCTCTCATAGCCTTGTGCATAGGCTCGATGGTTCTCTGTACGAGGTGTTCTGTCAACTGGTTGAACTTAGCACGTGTCAGGTCTACGTTCATGTGAAGAGGGCCGTCTGCGGATACTGAGATGAAAGGCAGGTTGATGTTTGTGGTCTGGGAAGCACTGAGTTCCTTCTTAGCCTTTTCTGCAGCTTCCTTCAGTCTCTGAAGAGCCATCTTGTCCTGTCTGAGGTCTACGCCATACTGTCTTGCAAAATCGTCTGCCAGCCAGTTCATGATAACTTCATCGAAGTCATCTCCGCCCAGCTTGGTGTCGCCGTTTGTAGCAAGTACTTCGAATACTCCGTCGCCCAGTTCGAGGATGGATACATCGAAGGTGCCGCCGCCCAGGTCGTATACCAGGATCTTGTGGGATCCTTCTTCCTTATCAAGGCCATATGCAAGGGATGCTGCGGTAGGCTCGTTGATGATTCTCTTAACGTCGAGACCTGCGATCCTTCCAGCGTCCTTGGTAGCCTGCTTCTGGGAGTCTGAGAAGTAAGCGGGAACTGTGATTACAGCTTCTGTTACCTTTTCTCCGAGATAAGCTTCAGCATCGTTCTTTAACTTGGTAAGGATCATGGCGCTGATCTCCTGCGGTGTGTAGTCCTTGCCGTCGATGGTTACTTTATAGTTCTCACCCATGTGTCTCTTGATGGATGATACTGTTCTGTCGGGATTTGTTACAGCCTGTCTCTTTGCTGTTTCACCTACTAATCTCTCTCCGTCCTTTTTGAAACCTACAACTGAAGGTGTGGTTCTCATTCCTTCTGCGTTTGCGATAACTACGGGCTCGCCGCCTTCAAGTACTGCTACGCAGCTGTTGGTTGTTCCTAAGTCGATTCCTATAACTTTAGCCATTTTATTTCCTCCTGAATATTACATTCTTTTTTACTGTTTTACTGTGCCACCTTGACCATGCTGGGTCTGATGACTCTTGAATTCAATGTGTAACCCTTCTGCATGACTTCTGAGACCTTGTTGGATTCATATTCGTCGGTCTCTTCCATCATTACGGCGTTGTGGAAGTTCGGGTCAAATTCTTCCCCAAGGGCCTTTATCTCAGCAACTCCGGCTTTTTCAAGAGCTGCCATTAACTGTTTGAAAATCAGTTCCATACCTTCGTGGAGACTGGGGTCTGCGTCTTTCGTAGCATCCAGCGCTCTCTCGAAGTTATCGAGGACTTCCAAAAGATTTTTAACGATCTTTTCGTTTGCATACTGATGGATATCAGCTTTTTCTTTATCGAAGCGCTTCTTCTGATTCTGGAAGTCTGCCATCAGTCTCATGTACTTGGCATTCAGCTCTTCGATCTTCTTATCTCTGGGATCCTCTTCGGTTCCCTTCTCAGGTTCAGCTGCCTTTTCTTCAGGCTCTGCTGCCTCTTCAGCAGGTTCTTCCTGAGCCGCGGCTTCCTCCTGAACTTCTGCCTCTTCTTCAGGCTTCAGTTCTTCTGCCTGTTCCTCAAGATTCTCGTCTTCGATAGGAATGTTCTTTTCTTCATTCATCTTCATTTACTCCTTCATTTTCCCCTTTATCATTATCAGTACTCTCCCCGCTCTCAAGCTTGAAGGTGTCTGTAAGATTCTCGGTTAAGTATTCTATTATTGAAGTTATCTTGCTGTACTTCATTCTCGTGGGACCGATAACTCCGATCTTTCCCACCAGCTTGCCGTCCACTGAATAGCTGGCGGTGATCAGGCTGCAGTCCTGAAGATTGCTGTCCTCGTTCTCATCACCGATGGTAACGGTTATGCCGTCGTCACGCTCGATGAGCTTCTTCGTCATCTCTTCCTTCTGAGTCAGCATCTCGATGAAGCTCTTGGCCTTGCTCACGTCGCTGTACTCAGGGATATCGAAGATGTTGGAAAGGCCTTCCATGTAGAGGTTTACGTTCAGCATGTCCTCCAGGGTCTTCATGAAGTTCGGCATTACGTCTTCCGCCATGCCGCTCATGGCCACCACGTCAGTCTCAAAGTTGGCGATGATGTTGTTTGTCAGCGCCTGGGAAACCGTCTTTCCCTTATAGTTGTACGTCATGGTCTTGGAAAGAAGCTCCAGACTGTCATCGGTATAAGGCACCGACATCTTCACAGCCTTGTTGGAAACCTTTCCGGACTCTGAAACTATCATCAGCACCACTGTATCTTCGTCCACAGGAAGAAGGTTGATGTACTTTATGACATCCTCGGTCTTCTTCGGCGTCATTGCGAAGCTGGTGAGGTTGGTGATCTCTGAAAGGATGGATGCCGCATGGGCTATGGTCTTTTCAAAGTCCACCGTGGTCTCATGGAGACGGTTGGCTATGATAGCCTTCTCATCCTTGCTGAGTTCCGGTCTATCCATAAGCTCATTGACGTAAAGCCTGTAAGCCTTGTCCGAAGGAACACGCCCTGCGGATGTGTGGGGGTGTGTCAGGTAACCCATCTCCTCCAGATCCGCCATCTCGTTTCTGATGGTGGCGGGGCTGTAATCGAAGCCCTCTTTCTTGGAAAGAGTCCTGGAGCCCACCGGCTCTGCAGTCTTGATATAGTCGCTGATAATGGCTTGCAGTATTTTAAGTTTGCGTTCGCTGAGTTCCATTATCTTATCTCCTTCTGTTCTGTGTTAGCACTCGTTTAGTTAGAGTGCTAACTTACAATAATAATATAACCCTGCTGAACAGGATTGTCAACAGGGTTTTTAAGGTTTTTTGTGTAGTTATGGTGAATATTTCAAGCAAGTAAACACTCGGTCATCAAGCGAACTTCTCCAGTCTTGCTCTGGTCCTCTCTTCGCCCAGGATCTGCTGGATCTCCCAGATGTCGGGGCTCTGCTGTCTTCCCATGAGGGCTACGCGGATAACCGTGGAAACGTGGCCGACGTGACCTTTGTATTCCTCGGGATGTTTCTTGTAGTCCTTGGGCTTGACTGCGTATCCCAGTTCATCTGTGATGGCCCTGATCTTGTTGAACCAGGTCTCGTTATCATCTGAATGATCGTAGGTCTCGAGATACTTTTCGATGATGGTGCTCACGTCTCCCGCGTTCACCACCTCCTGAGGCATCTCGTCCTCGATCTCAAAGGTCTCATCGAAGAAGTAGCTCAGGTTCTTCACCATCTGGTCTGCATAGATGTGGTCCTTTCTGGGATTTCTCTCTGCGTGGCGGCCGATATCCAGGATCTTCTCCAGATATGCTCTGTCTGAGAGCATGGTCTTCACGCCTTCATCCTCGGGTCTGAACTCTTCTGCCCAGGCCTTCAGGAAATCGTAGAGGTCTGATGCGCTGATCTTGAGCAGCACTTCCTTGGAAACGTCGTTCAGTTTGTTCAGATCGAAAAGCGCTCCGGAGTTGGACATCTTTTCAGTGGTGAACTGAAATTCCTCGATGTCTGCGTCAGGGTTTGCGATCCTCCACTCCTCAAAGTTGGAGTTGAGGATGGTCAGCAGATACTCTCTGACAGCTGCCGGATGATATCCTTCTTTTCTGTAATAGTCAAGGCTGAGCTCAGGGTCCAGACGCTTACTGAGCTTCCTCTTGTTGCCTTCCTCATCCAGCTTCATGAGCTGAGCGGTATGGCAGTAGATCGGAGTCTCCCAGCCAAGCTTTTCGAAGAGTTCCACATGTATGGGAAGTGAAGGCAGCCACTCTGCTCCTCTTACCACGTGGGTGGTCCTCATGAGATGATCGTCCACAACGTGTGCAAAGTGATATGTGGGAATTCCGGTCTGCTTGAGTATGACAGTATCCTGATCGTTCTCAGGCATGTCGAGAGTGCCTCTGATGGCGTCCTGCACCTTGATCCTTCTGATCTGGTCCTCAGGAAGGTCCAGATTTCCGTCGGACTTAAGCCTTACTACGAATTTCTCGCCGGCATTGATCTTAGCCTCTATCTCTTCGTATGACAGTTCTCTGGATCTGGCCCACTTGCCGTAGATACCGGGATTTGCCTTGATAGCCTGCTGCTGTTCTCTGATCTCAGCGATCTCTTCCTCAGTCAGGAAGCAGGGATAGGCCTTACCTTCTTCTACCAGTTTCTTTGCAAAGCACTGATAGATGGGTCCTCTGTGGGACTGGGTATAGTCGCCGTATGCGCCTTTGTCGCCCTCCATGGTGGCTCCCTCGTCGAAGTTGATGCCGAAGAATCTCAGGGAGTTGATGATTATCTCAACAGCGCCCTCGACTTCGCGCTTATCATCTGTATCTTCTATTCTGAGAAAGAACACGCCCTCTGACTGATGTGCCAGTCTCTCGTCCACAAATGCTCCGTAGAGATTGCCAAGATGTATAAAACCTGTGGGTGAAGGACCAAGTCTTGTAACCTTAGCTCCTTCAGGAAGGTTTCTTTTAGGATACATCTCTTCGTAGTATTCCGGTGTCTTGTCAATGTTTGGGAAAAGCAGTTCTGCAAGTTTTTTGTTGTCCATCATTATTCCTTGTCTCCTGTGGTTTCTTCCTGTGTCTGATACTTCTTCAGTTCTTCTTCCTCAAGGACTCTGTAAGCTACCTTGCCCACCAGAGTCTTGGGAAGTTCTGCTCTGAACTCGATCTCCTTAGGCATCTCAAACTTGGCCACGTGCTTGGCCAGGTACTTCATGAGAATGTCTCTTGCCTCATCCTCGCTTACCTTTACGTCGGGTTTCAGCATTACGAAGGCCACTACTCTCTGCATCTTCAGAGGATCGGGCACTCCGATGACGCAGCTCATGTGAACCAGCTCGTGAGCGTCCAGTACGTTCTCTATCTGTGAAGGATATACGTTGTATCCTGAAGTTACGATCATCCTCTTCAGTCTCTGTCTGAAGTAAATGAAGCCGTCCTCATCCATCTTGCCCAGATCTCCGGTGTGTACCCAGGTAAGTCCGTCAGCATGCTTGCGAAGGGTCTGTGCGGTCTCTTCGGGGTTATCGATATAGCCTCTCATTACCGTAGGTCCGGAAAGGCAGATCTCGCCTTCCTCACCATAAGGCATCTCTTCTTCTGTGCCGGGCTTGACGATCTTGTAATAGGTGTCAGGGAAAGGCAGTCCGATGGAACCTTCCTTGTACCAGTGGGACGGTGTCAGGCAGGATGCGGTAACGCACTCTGTAGTGCCGTAGCCCTCTCTTACAGGGATCGATGCATTGTGATCCTTCAGGAACTTATCGAACTTCTTCTTAAGCTCGATGCTTAATGAATCTCCCCCGGAGAACACTCCCTTAAGGCATGAGAGGTCAGCCTTATCCAGAGTGTGTATTCTGAGAAGCGCCTCGTAGAGCGTAGGCACGCCGGCTATGAAATTAGGCTTGTGCTTCTTGATGAGCTTTGCATAGGATTCCGCAGTGAATCTTGGGATCAGCAGGCATCTGCCGCCCTCGGAAAGCATTGAGTGGATGCATACTCCAAGGCCAAAGCCGTGGAACACGGGCATTACTGCCAGCATCTTGTCTCCCGGCTTGAACATGGGGTTAGTGGCCACTATCTGCTGTGAAAGAGCGTTGAAGTTGAGGTTGGTGAGGGAGATGCCCTTCTGAGTTCCCGTGGTTCCTCCGGAATAGAGGATGACAGCAGGATCGTCTGCGCGCTTGTTAGCGTGATAGGGTCCCTTGTACCACATGCCGTCTAAAAGGAATTTCTCCCACCATACTACCTCTGCAGTAGCAGGTACCTTGGCGATCTTGCGACCCTCAAGAAGGTAATATCCCTTTCTCTTTACCGGTGAGAGCACGTCCTTGATGGATGTGAGGATAAGGCTCCTCAAGGTTACATTCTCTCTGATATTGGCGAACTTGCCGTAGAACTGGTCCAGGGTAAGGCATACCACTGACTTACTGAGTTTCAGACAGAATTCGATCTCCTTTTCTGAGCTCAGAGGATGCACCATGTTGGCGATGCCGCCTATCTTGTTTACTGCGTAAAACATTATGATCGCCTGGGGTGAGTTAGGCATGCAGATAGTCACCGCCTCGCCTTCTTTAACGCCGATGGCAGCCAGAGCTCTGGCGCAGTTGTCTACTTTATTGATGAAATCTTTGTATCTCACCTTGCCGCCCATGAAATCATAGGCTATGTTGTTTGGATAGTGTCTTGCTACCTCAGCAACTTTATCGTACATGGAACCCTGGAAATATTCCAGATGTGCGGGAACGTTTCCCAGGTTCTTTATCCAGGGTGTTTTTACTTCGGGTTTTGACTGTGTTTTTTCTTCTTTACCAAATAATGCCATATTAATACTCTACCTCCTCATCTGCTCTCAGATCCAATAGTTCGGGATTCTCGGCCAGTTTTTTGAACAGCCTTACGGACTTAGCATAATAGAAGCCGTCCGCAATCCTCTCGTCGATGGTGAGACCTATGTCGTTCACCATTTTCATAGTTACATTCCCCTTCTCATCATAGAAAGGCTTCATCTTTCTCTCGCCTATTATCACGAACAGTGATGTGGTCCCCCAGTTGCTTAAGTGATGATAGCCTGATTTAAGATGTATGGATCCCAGGTTGGTTATGAAGGCCGAAGCGTAGTTGGGATCCTTCTTTACAAAGTCATAGGGCACTCTGCCGTGCCTGTCGAGGAATCGGATGAATTTGAACACCGGCCTTAATACAAAGGGCGGAAGCTTCATGAATTTGTCCATGACGTCCACGGAATTGTCAAGAGTGCTCTCATCCTTGACCGCGTTGATCTCCTTTACGATCTTGTCGTAAAGAATGTCCATTGTGGTCTCCGGTCCGAACTTTTCGAATGCCAGACCTTCGGCAGCGTTGTCAGCAAACTTCTTTTTGACGGTGAAGCCGATGCTCACCTCATCCTTCTGATAAAGCTTCATGTTGCACACGAAGCGGTTGAGAGCCGGTCTCAGGTGCATGACCTTTACCAGCGCCATGAGCATAACGTAAAACGGCTTGTATGGATCTTCCAGAGCGCTTTCAGGGAGCTCGCCTCTTTCCACCTTGGCTTTCAGCTCTGCGTTCTTCTTATCCACATATCTGAATATCGGCTCCATCTCCACTGACTCCTGGATGAAAGCCTCGTTATCAGCCCTGTTGGGATAAACGTAGGGAACTATGGCATGCATGGGATCTATGTCCCTCATAAGTCTGCCATCACGCCTGTCTCCCCATCTCTTCTTTATTTTGTCTGACATACTGCGATTCCTCTTATAACCTATTGCTATGTGCATGAAGCACACAAAAATACATTTTATTATAACACAAAAAAACTGTGCTGCCAAAGAATTTATGGCAGCACATCGGTGCTTTATGCATTATTAACAGTTCTTTAACTCCAATTATCTTCAAATGGTGGATATCAGACGGTTGAACTTCCACTGACCAAGCACTTCCAGTGCGAAAGGCATGAATGCAAGTGCCGCATAAGCAGCATAAAAAACAAATGACAGGGCAGTGATCCTGTTCCAGATGATCTCCGGATCAAACAGGATCCTTGTCTGATCGAGCATTACCGCCATAACTGTGATCGTAATGAACGCGAACATCGTTATGACAGCAGTCCTGTCTCTGTGGTCGAAGCGATAGATGCTGAATGCCGTCCTTCCCTTCAGTTCATATCCGCGGCTCTTCATGGAAGCAGAAGACGTTCCGAAGCTCTCAAGGGTCCAGGTTATCAGGATCGAAATGATCCTGAACCCATTAAGGATCCTTCTTCCTATATTCCCCTGTCCTGCACCTCTGCCGATACCCGACTGCGCAATATTGATCCTTCTGGCACGGAGTTTGGTAAGAGGAACTGCTCTCAGCAGGATCGAAAGAAAGAGAGACAGTCTGGGGGAGACACGTCCGAACAGATAAACTACTTTATCCGACGAGAACACAGCAAATACGCATGACATCCACATTATTACAGATGCGATGGTCAGCGCCAGCACAGCTCCATAAACATATGACTCCAGCGTTATGTTGTTTCCGACGAAGTTCTGCTTGATTATCGTCACTCCGAAATGGTGATAGAACCCATACCACCAGGCGTAAATGGCACACAAAGGTATGAGGCATACATTAAAAACGAGAGCCCTCTTCCCATTTAGCCAGATGGAATAAACGAAAGAGGCCGCATATGATATGCCCAGATAGACCGGATGGCGGAAGCACAGCGTGCATGCTATCAGAGACGTAAAAAATATTAAATTGATAGCAGGATGATAGTTCTCAAATTTCATTAAATGATTTCCATGAGGCAGTCCGGGATCACTTGTTTTCCTGTGGATCCAGTATGCCGTACTTGACCTTGACTCGCTCCAGTTTCTCCAGGATCGGACGGAGCAGGATCATTATCGTAACGAAGGTACAGCCTCCGTGGATGGCATTCACCGGAAGGCCGGCAATATATACCGCTGCGATGGATTTCCCATTGAGTTCCGTCATTGAAAGGAACAATGCTGCAGTATCCAGGATAGGGCCTATGAGAACGAGCACCATAAGACCGCCGATGACAGCGGTTTTGACTCGCTTTTCGCCGCCCATGATGTGACGCCTTGCAAGAAGCGCCGCCAACAGCCCCGCAAGACCATAGGCAAACATCTGCCATGGAGTCCAGGGCCCTTGGCCGTAAATGAAGTTGCTCACAAAGGCTGCAACTGATCCGATAATAAAGCCCGCCTCAGGTCCCAGCGCAATGCCGCAGATCATTATCATTCCCGTCATGGCAGAAAAATGAGGTACCATCACGAATGCGATCCTTCCCGCGGCGCAGAGCGCTGCCATCACAGACAGTGTGACGAGCTCGCGCGCTGTAGGCATCCTGTACTCGAAGTGCAGGAAAAAAGGCAGCATCGTCAGGATCATAACCGCAACTGTGCTTATATAGTATTGCCTGTCTCCAAGTTTAAGTGACAGCAGAAGCAATGCCGGTATAAGCAGCGCTATTATAATTATTTCAAGTATTATATGACGTTTATTCATTCTTGTTCTGTTCTTTAAGTAAATTTCTCTTGCATAAACCGATGACATCTTCATTGGTTACAGCATTTTCAAATTTATGACGGCTCATCCTGTTGGCTGCGGTAGTATAGAAACTGTTCTGGGAGAAGAACTGTCTCGGGCTGTTAACGCTCATCAGCGTGCCGTCAAAGAACATTCCCACTCTGTCCGCATATCTCGCACAGAATTCAACGTCGTGGGATACCATCAGTATAGATACTCCCCGTTCCTTCAGATCGTAAAGTATGCGCGAGAACCTTTCCTTGAAGTAGTTGTCCATACCCTTTGTAGGTTCGTCCAGGAGCAGGACCTTGGGATCGGTCAGAAGTACTTTTGCAAGAGCGGTTCTCTGCTGCTCGCCGCCGGAGAGATCGTAAGGATGGCTGTCCATGAGCTTATCCACTTCGCAGAGCGCGGCTATATCCATGATCCTCGGATCTGCTTTGTCCGCGCACATTTCCTCCAGCTCCTCCCTCACAGTCTTCTTAACGAACAGGCTTTTGGGATCCTGAGGAAGCATTGCGAGGTTTCCCCTGAAAAGATCCCTGCCTTTGAAATCTCCGGTTTTTTTACCGTAAAGGAATACTTTGCCGCGATAAGGTCTGCATATATTGCAGATCGCTTTCAGCAGCGTGGATTTCCCGGTGCCATTGCCTCCCACTACGGCAAATATCTCCTGATCCGCCAAGGCAAGAGTTATGCCCTTCAGCACATCCGGAGCATCCTTTTCATAGCGGAACCATATCTCTTTGACAAGGAGCACAGGATCTTCAACTTCAGCATCAGATTCAGTTTCTTCTATCCTGCGTATCGTAGGCTCGTTATCCGCAAAGATCCCGCTGAGCCAGCTCCTGCCCTCACGTACGGTAAGCGGACAGTTCTCCGGTGAATATGCCGCTTCATCAGCACTGCTTTCTCCTTCAAGCCTGTCATTCACACCATAATAGATACGCACAGGCGAAGGAAGTGCCGCAAACATGGCATTGTTTTCTTTTTTCAGAAAATCCCCGACTTTTTTAGGGGTATCGATGGTCAGCAGCTTGCCATTTTCAAGAACGACAACCAGATCTGAAGCGTGGAAAATATCCTCAAGACGATGCTCAGTTATGAGAATTGTCGTGCCAAGTTCCAGATTGATCTTTCTGATGGTGTTTAGAAAATCTGTGGCAGCTATGGGATCCAGCTGGCTTGTAGGCTCATCGAGTATAAGTATGTCAGGCTGCATGGCCATGACCGATGCAAGATTAAGAAGCTGCTTCTGTCCTCCTGAGAGTTCGCTCACGTCACGATGAAACCATCCCTGAATGCCGAAATAACTTGCCATTTCAGCTACCCTCGTGCGTATGATCTTCTGATCTTCCCCCAGGCTCTCCAGTCCGAAAGCCAGCTCATGCCAGACCTTGTCTGTCACGATCTGATCATCGGGGTTCTGCATTACGTAGCCTATGCGCTGAGCCTGCTCGCGTTCTCCCACTTCTTCCAGAACGCGTCCGTCGAACAGGATCTTTCCCTCCTTCGTTCCATGGGGAGCCAACACCGTTTTAAGGTGCTGAAGAAGAGTAGTCTTGCCGCTGCCACTCCTTCCGCACAGCGTGACATACTGTCCCGCTTCAATGCTGAAGGAGATTCCGTCGAGAACCTTTACGGTACTTCCGGGATATGTGAAACTTAAATCTTTGATCTCAAATTGTGCCATATTATGATCTCCACAAGATTCATTACAGTAGGAATCGATAAACAAATAATATATATGATTACAGCAGCTGCTGTCTTTGTTGAAGACAGCGGCGCAATAACAGTTTGCGGAATATACGTTACCGAAGCAGCTCCCAGCGCGGCGAAAAGAATGATCGCAGCTATTATGGCGATCAGACCTGCCAGCAGGACTTTGTCCGTATTGCTCCACCTGTACATCGAAAAGCTGCTTCTCCGGCCGGTACCGAATCCCCTGCTCTTCATACTGTCTGCACGGGAAATACCGCCCTCAAGAGCCCAGTTCGTAAGTGATGAAAGGATCTGGCCTCCATCGTTCAGCCTTGTCTTAAGATCACCCGGTCCTGCCTTGCCGATGCAGCTTCTGGCCCCGGATATCTGCTTTGTTTTCCTCATATAGTCCGGAACCAACCGCATTACCATAGTCAGCACCAGGGAAAGCGAAGGGATCCTTTTTCCTACAAGCTGAAGAAATTTATCGCTGGTCATGACGGTGTTATAGCAGGCGAACCACAAAAGTACTGAAGCGGTCATTCCTCCTAAAGCCATTCCGTAACACAGAGGTTCCAGGCAATACGGTCTTCCGCCTGCCCAGGTAAACAACACATGCTCTCCATTGGTATTGAACAATGGATTGACAAGGGATACGACCAAAAAAAGCATGGCTGTCATAGCGATAACCTGCCATGCTTTGTTTCCCCTCAGCAGGAAAAGGTAGCAAGCCGAGAAAAGCACTGAGCACACCACGAACGCCGGATGAACAAAGCACATCGAAAACACGATCACCGCGATGAAGAAAAGGAACTGTATGCCCGGATGGAAATCCTGAAATCTGTCTCTTTGCATCTTCGCCGCCCCTTATCTTTCTCCTGCGTCTGAAACCGTTTCATCCTCTGAAGCAGCTGCTTTTTTGCGGATAAATGCCAATATCAGAAGAGCCAGAGCTCCTACACCGCAGCCTGCGATCCATGGCATCACGCCTGTGTTGCTTTCGTCTGCCGTTTCATTGTCATCGATATCTCCGATCAGCAATTCATCAATCGATCCATCGATGCCGGCCAGCCCGTAGGGGGAGAACTCAGCTGCAGAGAACTCCGCAAAGGAGACGTCCCCGCTTCCCTTGACGGTCTCTGCATCCAGCAGCTCTATGATCCCCTCTGATGACAGGTGGACAGCAAGAGGCGTACCGCTGGAATCTTCAGGCATCTTAAGGCGAACCTTGATAATACTTTCAGGAGTCCATACCGATCCGTCAAGCATGTTAATGAAATGCAGATCGTAGAAACCGTAAAGTTTGCCTCCTTCTCCGAGTGCAGCAGCTACGGCCTTATTTTCACTATCGGATGTTGAATAATCAGATACCACCAGTTTAACATACCATGGTATCAGTTCCTGTCCGTTCATCGTCAGATCCACACCCATAGAAGTGTCTTTGTGATATACCTCAGCCAAAGCTTCCGTGCATTCCAGATACTTTTGCCAACGCTCGTCTGATTCTGCCACAAGACGTTCTGCAGGTGACAGATCCATATACGCCTTCCATATATCTGTTAACAGAATTATGTCATCCTTTGAATACTTTTTCGCCTTTGCCGGAAGTATGCCAACCGTTTCTTCGGCCTTCTCCAGAAGTGCCTCTATTGCAGAAAGTTCTTTTTCAGACTCTTTTTTATTGATTTTTTTATCCAGACTGATCTTGCCTCCGGCTTTCGAAGACTGTTTATCAGCTTTATCCGGGGTTTTTTCAGGATCTTCAGAGTCTTTGTTTCCATCTTTTGAACCATCCTTATGTTCATCCTGACCTCCTGAAGGGTCACCTGAATCATCCGCGGGGTCATCAGGATCGTCCGGATCGTCAGGATCATCAGGATCATCAGGATCGTCAGGATCATCTGGATCATCAGGGTCATCCGGGTCATCAGGATCAACGGGATCAACGGGATCCACAGGCTCGTCAGGATCGACTCCCGCCTTGTAGCGGATCTCAGTATCCGTCATATCATATAGACTCGTCTGTCCCAGATTAAAGCGGTTCAGCGCAGCCAGAGCATAATATCCCTGCATTGAAGCAAGTCCATCCGCCTTGTAATTGCTGCTGATATGTTTAAAGCCTCCGCCTTTCACATAGAATGAAAGCAGTGAGTCAACAGGTCCTTTGCCTGCCTTGAGCAAAATATCATTATCAGTCGGGTCGATGCCCATGCCGGTGAGCATCACTATTGCCTGGCTGGAAGATTCAGAGTTGATGTAGCCGCCTGATGAAAAAGATCCGTCATCGTTTTGTGCGGAGCTGAGCCAGACGATGGCCTCATCCACAGCCGTACGCACCTTCTGTAACGTTTCCTCACTCACCTCATCCACTCCGGCTCCTTCACCGCTATAATACGGTGCCAGCGCCTGTATGGCCATACATGTCATGTCTACATCTGATGATGAACCGCTGAATGCCCATCCGTGATCATCTCTTTGGGAGCTGAGGATCGAATCTACAAGTTTCTGCCTGGTCGTCTGCAGCAGCGGCTTTGAATATTCAGGGATATCATACGCGCCGCAGTCAAAGGCTATCAGCGCCCATATCGGACCGTTCATTCCCTGAGAGCGCACATAACCGATATTGGCGAGGGGTTCCAGAAGATTGTATCCTCCAACGTCCGTCACATCATATCCGGCCGCAGTCAAAGCCAATACTGCTCTGGAATTGTTGCTTGACTGTTTGGAATTCATTGTGGCAGACTGGTTCTCGGTCAGGACCTTGCATACATTGCTGCTGTATGCCTTTCCCATGTCCTCAGTCAGTTCCCCTGCACGTGCAAGTCCCATAACTATCCAGTTACATTCTTCAGACCATCCGGCTTTTTCAGCCAAAGCAGAAAGCATATCTCTCGTGCTGTAAAATGCTGTATCGACGGCATCTGAATTCACACTCTCCGGTGCAGCAGGCTCTTCAGCTGCAGCCTTACCAACAGGCTTTTCGGCATCATCCGGTACTTCGTCAGTTTCATCAACCGTAACAGGCTCCACAGAGTCTGAGACCGCAGCAGAATCCACGGGTGGCTCAGCCTCATCCAAAGACACTTCAGGTTCAGTCACTTCAGCCGTGTCTGCGGTGTCTGCAGTCTCATCCGATGCTTCCGCAGTTTCATCAACTGCTTCAGGGTCCACAGAATCTGAGATCGCAGCAGAATCTAATGGAGTCTCATCCTCATCCGTAGATTCCACAGGCTCAGTCTCCTCATCCATTTCAACAGGATCTTCTGTTGCATCCAACACTTCTGCAGATTCAGGAACTGCATCTGGATCTACGGGATCTGTAACCACGTCAACAGATTCCGCAGCATCTGAAACCACGTCCATAGATCCCACAGTATCTGCAAAGGCAGCCGGAAGCGGCATTGCCGTCAAAACAACCGCCAACAATATTAATAATGTCCTTATCAGTTTCCTGTACATGTGTACTCCCAGACTATACTGTCTCCATCTTCCAAAGCATATTCTGAGCAACCGTAGTTAGGCGCCCATCCGTTTACTTTATACAGCCAGCCCGACATGCCTCCGCAGTCGAACTCATATAAATTGCCTATTCCTTCCACATAGTAGCTGCCGTATAAAGGAGAATAAGACGCTTCTATCTGTATGCCCATGGCGGAACATGCACGTTTAGTAACATCATACGCCGTTTCTCCCTTGAGGAACTCAACAGCAGTGGAGTATAGAATAATGCCGTTTTCAGGTACGTACCTGTCTTTTCCCTCTGCAAGATCATCCATATGATCCAGGATGGAATCGCAGCGGATCATGATCGTACATGTCAGAAGGTCCTCATCCTCATCTTCTTCCGGCGTGGCCTCTGAAGGTTCGTTATCAGAACTGTCTTCTGTATCGTCACCGGTATCTGCGGGTGTATCTGAGCCCTCATTATCACCGGTCTGGCTTTCTTCGTAAGAATCATCTCCCGATGGCGTGTTCTCGCTTTCTTCATCATATGATTCAGGCTCTTCGCCGTCATCAGAAGGTGTTTTCTCGCTGCCTTCAGATATTTTTATTGCTTCTTTTTCAAGCGCCTTTGCAGCATCAGCTTTTTCCTGCATGCGTGCATCGATCACGTCGTTCAGTTCTTCATCGGTAAAGCAAATGCCCGCGGAAGTGCATGAAAGAAGTTTGTTTATCATATATGCACTGAGAATATCAGGTTTCATCTTTGTGATCTCAACCGTCTTTTCTCCTTTTGAATTTGCAGTGAGAAGGATCTGCTCGCCTGAAGCAACCGTGTGGGTGTCTCCGTCCTGAGTCATTACGTCCGCGCTGCCTTTATATACACACAACGTCCCTGCTCCGCCTTTTTCGCTGACCGAAATGACTGCGCCGGTTGCACTGGCAGTGTTTTCACCAAAACTCAAATTGAATTCTGTCGGATCGTCCGACATGTTTCCGAACAGTTCCCCGTCATCGAGAATCAGAGACAAAGTCTCTTCCGAGCACTTTTCAAAAGTAATCTCAGTATTCTCATTTATGGCGATAACATTGTTTTTGTCCTGCCATGTAAAGATGGCTTCAGATTCGTTTTTAGTTTCAGCCGTATCGCCGTTCTGCATGACAGTATCAGTTTTAAGCGTGTAACCTACGCCGCTTCTTTCCACCTGCACTACGCCTTTGGTATCGGAACAGATCAGAGCGCTTTCAGTGTTCTTTACCTCAGATGATCCGAACCACCCTTTAAGATGTCCGACGGCCATAATGCCGCAGACCGCGATTATTACGATCGCGACTGCCATGAGAATATTATATTTTTTTTGCTTTGCTTTGGTTGGCATGATTATTCCCTTACCGGTCATAAACCGGCCCCTTAAATACACAAAACCTCCGACAAAAGCCAGAGGTGGTGTACGATGAGCTCACCGCCTCCCCTCGAGGCATGTGCTGTTTCAGCTTTATGCAGGTCTCCTGGCTCTGGTATCATTGAATATCCCTCCTTCCCGATCTTTCCGATCAGTGGTTATACGGAACATCTCCTCCAATACAGTGGCGGGGCCGCACAGGTATTTCACCTGTTTCCCTCTTGGCCGGTTTTCTTATAATCATGCATTCCTGCTTCTCCTGAAATCAAATCTTTTCAGGTTTGGAAAAATGCCATCAGATTTTCCGGAACATAAAGCCATATTATGTTGTATATCTAATATATTATATACCGTACGGTTATCTTTGTTAATAGGAAAGTTTTGTCAATGCCGGTGATTAATAACTAAGCTCACCACGTCACTTTGACTTGAATTCCTTCCAGTATCTGGAGTACATGTCGTCTCCTTCAGGCCCCAGATTCTTCAGGGTCTCGCAGCGTTCAAGCACTTCCTCAGACGGGTTCAGGATCTCGATCTCACTCAGAATGGTCTCGCCTTCGATGTAATCCTCATAAACGTAGTCCTCCAGCTGTGTGTTGGGGATCGCATATGTCAGATATTCGAAGTTTGCCACCGCCGCGTCATAGGAATACATGAAGTTGATCCAGGCCATGGCGCCGTCGTAATTTTTGCAGGACTTGGGAACTGCCCAGCAGTCCGTCCAGACCTCTGTGCCTTCCACGGGAACCACGTAGTCCAGATTCTCGTTGTCTTCCTGAGCGTAAAGCACGTCTCCTGAAGTGATGACTGCCAGTGATGCATTATCTCCGATCATGAGGTCGCGGGCGTTGTCATTGGCGTATGAATAAACAAGAGGCTTCTGCTCGATGAGTTTCGCTGTTATCTCCTTCATTTCATTCTCGTCCAAAGTGTTCATGGAGTAACCCAGAAGCTTAGCCGTGACCATGTCAGCCTCTCTGATGGAGTTGGGCATGATGATCTTTCCTGCATATTTTTCATCCCAGAGGATGCCCCAGGAAACGTCTCCTTCGAAGTCCTCTTCATCCACAAGTTCCCGGTTGAAGATTATGCCGTAGGTTCCCCAGGTGTGAGGCGCTGAATAGAACATGCCTGGATCAAAGTCCTCCATGAAGTCACGGATGTTCTGGGACAGATACTGAATGTTAGGTATCTGGCTGAACTCCAGCTCCATCAGAAGATCTTCTTTGATCATCTTGTCAATCATGTAGTCAGAAGCGCAGATCACGTCATAATCCGCTGTATTGTTTTTTATGACGGGATACATTTCTTCGTTGGTATCGAAGTAGTCGCATACCACCGTGTACCCGGTCTCTTCATAGAAAGCATCCACCAGTTCAGGATCGATGTAGTCTCCGAAATTGTACACGTAGACCACGCCCTTCTCGCTGACTTCTCCGGGAGTGGAAGGCGTGAAGCGCACGGCTACTGCCATGGCCACAACCACAGCCAGGATGATGGCCATCGTCTTCTTCGTGGACATACCGCCCTTGTAAACGTATTCCTTGCCCTTGGCAGACGCCTTTTTGGCCTCTTCCTCTTCATCCTTTCTGAAGAAATTGGATACCACCAGCACCAGAAGTACGATGACAAAGATCACCGTTGAAAGCGCGAACATGGTGGGTCTCACGCCGATCTTCAGCTGGCTGTATATCAGGGTCGATAGAGTATTGATGCCTGCGCCTCTGGTGAAGTGGGTGATGACGAAATCATCCACCGACATGGTGAAACTCAGCAGGAAGCCGGAAACTATGCCGGGCATGATGTCCGGAAGCACCACCTTGAAGAACGCATAAAGCGGCGAGGCTCCCAAGTCGAGAGCTGCTTCATATGTATGGTTTTCCAGCTGCCTGAACTTAGGCATGACGCTTAAGATTACATATGGAATGCAGAAAGTGATGTGTGCAAAGAGCACAGTTCCGTAATTCAGCGATATCCCGAAAAGCAAAAAGCTCATCATGATGGAAATACCGGTAACGATATCCGCGTTCAGCAGCGGTATGTTGTTCAGTCCCATGAATATGCTGCGCTTCCTGTCCGTCATGGCGTTCATGGCAACACATGCCATTACGCCTATCACGGTAGCTATGATGCTGGCCCAGAGAGCGATGGTCAGGGTGTTTCCCAGAGCCTCCATCAGCTCCTCGTTGGCGAACATTTCTTTGTACCACTTAAGGCTGAAGCCCTGCCAGGATGCCATAGATTTTGATGAGTTGAAACTCAGCACCATGAGGGCCCCGATGGGCAGATAGAGGAAGAATACGATCAGCAGCAGGTATAAGGCCTTTGCGATCTTTGCGGGTGCGGAGGATGTGTTTTTCATATCATCGCCCCCTCTCCGCTCTTATCGTATTTTTCTATGAAGGCCATGGATATCACGATGAATATCATCATGATAAGGCTCAGGCCCGAACCCAGGTTCCAGTTGGAAGCTGTGGTGAATTCCTGTTCTATGATATTACCTATGAGGTTTACCTTGCCGCCGCCCAGCATGTTGGAGATGGCGAAGGTGGTAAGGCTGGGCACGAATACCATAGTGACTCCCGATACGATGCCCGGAACCGTGAGAGGTATGATGACTTTGCGGAGCACCGTGGATTTCGAAGCTCCCAGGTCGTAAGCCGCCTCGATAAGCGAATTGTCTATCTTTATCAGCGTGTTATATATCGGAAGCACCATGAATGGCAGATAGTCGTAGACCATGCCCAGTACTACCGCAGTAGGCGTGTTGATGATGCCCAGGAAACCCAGAGGACCGTTCTTTTCAAGGAGCACCTGCCATGCCATGGTACGCAGCACGAAGTTCATCCACATGGGAAGTATGAAGATGAACACCATGAAGCCTTTTTTGCCCAGCTTGGAGTCCTTGAGTATCAGACCCAGCGGAAATGCCAATATCAGGCATATCACCGTTGCCGCAAAAGACAATAAAAGGCTGAGGCCGAGAGCCTTGGCATGGTCTCCCGTCCCTATAGCCATGATATTTTCTATTGTGAACGCTCCTGTCCTGTCAGTCAGTCCGTAGTAGGCGATGACCGCCATGGGGATCAGCGTACCCGCCAGCAGGAAGACGATGAATGGAGCGCTTAAGAATTTTTTCATTGATCCTTTTCCTCTCCCAAAACATCTTCAAGAGAAATAGCCTCTTCGTCCTCTGACTGAGGTTTGTTCATGATCTGGATATTCTCCGGATCCACGTTTATGGACACTTCGCTTCCCACGGCGAAGCTCCTGGTGTTCTGGCATAGCCATTCTATGCCGCCTGCCTCGATGCACATCTCATAGTGCACCCCTATGAACACGTTTGAGGTCACCACGCCGTCTATGACGCCCTTTCCGGGTTTGCCGATGATAATGTCCTCAGGACGGATAACCACGTCCACAGGCTTATTTTTGCCGAATCCTGCGTCTACGCAGGGGAACTTGTATCCGTTGATCTTCACCACGTAATCCTCCACCATGATGGCGTCGATTATGTTGGAGTCTCCGATGAAGTCCGCCACGAAAGCGTTCTCCGGCTCGTTGTATATCTGTTCAGGAGTACCCATCTGCTGGATGTAGCCTTGGTTCATAACTACGACCTTGTCGCTCATGGTGAGGGCCTCTTCCTGGTCGTGGGTAACGTAAAGGAAGGTGATACCCAGCTCATCCTTGAGACGCCTCAGCTCGTACTGCATTTCCTGCCTTAGCTTAAGGTCGAGAGCGCCCAGAGGCTCGTCCAGAAGCAGAACTCTGGGCTCGTTCACGATGGCTCGGGCTATGGCGATCCTCTGCTGCTGGCCGCCTGAAAGCGAAGTAACGGCTCTGTTCTCATAACCGCTTAAGTTTACCAGTTTCAAGGCATATTTGATCTTATCGTTGATGTACTCCTGAGACTTGCCTGAGATCTTAAGGCCGAAGGCGATGTTGTCCGCTATATTCATATGCGGAAAGAGCGCATATTTCTGGAAAACTGTATTCAGGGGCCTCTTGTTGGCTGGCATATGCGTTATATCCTCACCCTGGAAGAGCACTCTTCCGGTATCGGGCATGGTAAAACCGCCCAATATTCTTAAAGTAGTGGTCTTGCCGCATCCGCTGGGCCCGAGAAGAGTGATAAACTCGTTCTCTTTGATGTTAAGATTGAATTCGTCAAGGACGATCTCACCGTCATATGACTTGGAGATGTCTATCATCTCAATCAAGGTCTTTTCCTTGGCCATCTGCTCTTTCCTCCTGTTGCAATACATATTTATACATTTTAATTATACAGCAAACAAAAGTCTACTACAATGAGTATTTAAAAATAAAAAAGACAGCCTAAGCTGTCTTTGATAATTCAGAACAATCCCATGCTCTTCAGAGCGAATATCCACAGGAACATTGTGAAGCAGGATATGGCGGAACTGAATATCACGCAGTTTCCTGCAAGCTCATAATCCGAATCCATCTGCTGTGCCATGGTGAAGGACGTTACCGCTGAAGGCGATGCGAATATGGCCACCAGCGTCAGGAGTTTGACCCCCGTGAATCCCAGGAGGGCTCCGAAGATCAGGCCCACCGCAGGGAATACGATAAGCCTTCCCACCAGGCAGATGATCAGGTTGCGTTTTTCCTTTCCCACGGTCCTGAAATCAAAGGATGCTCCCAGAAGCAGCAATGCCAGCGGCGATGCCGCTTCCGCCAGCATGCTTATGGGCGTCTCTATAGCCGCGGGCAGCTTCAGGTGTATCAGGATGGCGATGATACCGCAGATCGCACCGTCGATGATAGGATTCTTTATAAGATTCTTCAGCGTGTCCTTAAGACTTACCTTTCCCCCGCGGAAAACTTCAAGGGTTATGACAGCCAGCACGTTGTACAGCGGTACTATCAAAGTCACCATCACAGCGGTCACCGCGATCTCCCCTCTGCCAAACACGTTCTGTACCACCGGGATGCCCATGATGACAAAATTGGACCTGTAGATGGCCTGGATCATGGCGCCTCTGGTCTTCTGGTTTTTCTCGATCTTCAGCACGAATACCACCGTCAGTGCGTACAGCACCAGCACGGTAGCTGCGGTAAAGACGATCAGGCGCAAATCCACTGCGTCTCCCAGTTCTTTGCCGTACAAAGTATCGAACATCAGAGGTCCGAAGCAGGTGATGAAGACGATCCTGTTGAATTTTTTCGTCTCCTCAGTCGTTATCAGACCTGCTCTCTTTATAAAAGCACCGATGAACATAATAATAAACATCGGTGCCACTGCTTGTAAGGATATTAAAAAATTGCTTAACATCATTTTTTTATAATGTGTACATTGAGGTCCACGTCTCCGGTGATCCCTGCCACCGTTCCCCAGGACGTATACTGCCACATCGTGAAATCATACGGATAATTCGTGTAATCCGTGTAATGTGCCAGCCAGACGTCGTAGTCAGTAAGGAGCGTGCGGTCCAGGCTTCCTCCCAGCCATGTGGGATTGCCGTACAGCATGGGTTCGTAGCCCTTTTTCTTCACATAGCTCAGGAACGCATCGGCTATTGCCGTTCTTTCCTCGGTGGTGAGATGAGTAATGCGGTCGGCGCCTTCTATGGGCTCCATATCAAAGGCTACGGGTCCCTTCAGCTTTTTGCCTCTGAGATTCTTTACCACAAAACGTGCTTCTTCAATGGCTTCATCAACGCTCACAGCCTGAGAGAAGAAATACACTCCGGCCTCAACGCCGGCTTTTTTGGATTCCTTCGCGTTGTACTCGTAATACGCGTCCAGCATGAGGTTGCCTGTCTCATATCCTCTGAATCCAAGCCTTATCATGGCGCGGTCTATTCCGTCTGCCTTGACCTGTTCCCAGTCTATCTCCTTCTGTACGTAAGATACGTCGATCACCTGCTCAGAGGTGTATCTGTCGTCATCGTACCATACTCTTCCATTATCATCATAATAGAAGGAATTAATATCGTACTCGTTCACAGGCACTTTTTTGGCTTTGCCCAGCCCGTCATATGATACGTCCCCCATGGATATTCTGCCCAGAATGAATCCCAGGCAGAAAACCACGATCACCAATGCTACTATCTCAGTCCAGGCAAGTTTGATGCCTTTAGCCCCCTTAAAGAAACTTGATGCTTTTTTTCTTTTGTTATCAGCGTGTGTGTTTCTGTGCATCATTGTCATCAAGCAGTTCTTTTCTTGAAAGATTGATCCTGTCCTGAGAATCGATCTCCACTACCTTAACGGTAACTCTGTCGCCTACATTCATCACGTCTTCGACCTTCTCCACTCTGTGCTTGGCCATCTTGGAGATGTGAAGGAGTCCTTCCTTGCCGGGCAGGATCTCGATGAAAGCGCCGACTGAACCCTTTGCAGTATTAAGGATACGTGTTACTGTTCCTTCATAGATCTCGCCTACCTCAACGTCCTTTGTGAGGATCTCGATCTCCTTCTTGCAGGCTTCTGTCATAGCTGCGTCTGTTCCGTAGATGGAAACAAGTCCGTCATCGTTGATGTCGATCTTTACGCCATACTTTTCAACCATTCCGTTGATGGTCTCGCCGCCCTTACCGATGACTATCCTGATCTTGTCAGGGTTGATCTTAAGGCTGATAGCTCTGGGAGCCCACTTGGACATCTCTTCACGAGGTGCCGGGATCTCTTCAAGCATCTTTTCCATGATGAACATTCTGCCTTCCTTAGCCTGCTTAAGAGCCTTTTCAAGGATGTCTCTTGAAAGTCCGTGTACTTTGATATCCATCTGGATAGCGGTTACGCCGTCTTCAGTTCCGGTTACCTTGAAGTCCATGTCGCCCAGGAAGTCTTCCATCCCCTGGATATCGGAAAGAATAGCGAATTCGGATTCTCCGTCTTCCTTTACTCTCTCGATAAGTCCCATAGCGATACCTGCTACAGGCTTCTTGATGGGAACGCCGGCGTCCATAAGAGCGAGACATGATCCGCAAGTGGATGCCATGGATGATGAACCGTTTGATGAAAGTACGTCAGATACCACTCTGATGGCGTAAGGGAATTCCTCAACTGAAGGAATTACAGGAAGCAGAGCTCTCTCTGCAAGAGCGCCGTGTCCGATCTCACGTCTTCCGGGTGATCTGGGTGACTTAGCTTCTCCTGTGCAGTATCCGGGGAAGTTGTAGTGGTGGATGTATCTCTTCTCAGTCTGTTCTGTGATACCGTCGATGGTCTGGGACTCTGAAGCGGGAGCCAGTGTGCAGGATGAAAGTACCTGTGTCTGTCCTCTCTTGAAAAGTCCTGTTCCGTGTACTCTGGGAAGGAGTCCGGTCTCGCAGAAGATAGGTCTGATCTCATTGCATGCTCTGGAGTCGGGACGTACGCCGTCATCGAGGATCATGTTTCTTACGGATTCCTTGGTGATGTTGTAAAGAACTGCGTCTACGTCCTTTGCACCTTCAGGGAAGATCTCAAGGAAGTGTTCCTTGGTCTCTACTTCAACCTTGTCCATGTTGTCAAGTCTTTCGAGCTTGTCATATGTATGGATGGCTTCCTTCATCTTTTCTGTAGCATATTCTCTTACAGCCTGGTCGATCTCTTCGGAAGGCTTGTAGAGGTTGACTTCCATCTTGGGCCTGCCGACTTCTGCTACGATCTGGTCGATGAATTCAACCAGTCTCTTGATCTCTTCGTGTGCGAAAAGAATGGCGTCAAGCATAACCATCTCGGGAACTTCCTTTGCGCCGGCTTCTACCATCATGATGGCTTCCTTAGTTCCGGCTACGGTCATGTCGATGTCTGACTTCTCTCTCTGCTCAAGGGTGGGGTTGATGACGAACTGTCCGTCAACTCTTCCTACCTTTACTGCAGCAGTGGGGCCATCCCAGGGAATATCTGATGTAGCGATGGCTACGGATGAACCGATCATGGCTGCGATCTCAGGTGAGCAGTCATGGTCAACTGACATGCATGTAGCAACAACTACTACGTCGTTATAGAATCCCTTGGGGAAAAGCGGTCTCAGCGGTCTGTCGATAAGTCTGGAAGTGAGGATGGCGTGTTCTGAAGGACGCCCCTCTCTCTTGATGAATCCTCCGGGGATCTTACCTACGGAGTACATCTTTTCCTCGAAGTCGCAGCTTAAGGGGAAGAAATCCATTCCCTCTCTGGGCTCCTTGGAAGCACATACGGTAACGCTTACTACTGTGTCACCATACTGTACCCAAACCTGTCCGTTGGCCTGCTCGCAGACCTTGCCGATCTCCAGCTGAAGAAGTCTTCCCCCAAGCGGATATCTGAATGTTCTGTAATCTGTAAATCTTGGCATTGCAACTACCTCCTGTAATGCGTGTAACTAACAAAAAATAAAGGCGGGTACATGCCCCGCCCATACTATCAAATTTTACTTTCTCAGTCCTAAGCGAGCGATGAGATTTCTGTATCTCTCAAGATCGTTCTCCTTAAGATAAGCAAGCATGTTTCTTCTCTGACCTACCATCTTGAGCAGTCCTCTTCTGGAGTGGTGGTCCTTCTTGTGAACCTTAAGGTGCTCGTTGAGGTCATTGATTCTGTAGGTAAGGATAGCAACCTGAACTTCGGGGGAACCTGTGTCTCCCTCTTTAAGCTGATAATCCTTGATGATCTGCTGTTTCTGTTCTTTAGTAATCATTTGTTTTCTCCTTTTCTTTAATGCGCCGGTGCTGAGCTGTACGTTGGAGTGTCGATACCCTAAGCACCCGGTAAATTTACGAACGATTTATAATAGCACGCAGAACGCTTGAATGTCAATAGTTTTTTAGGTCTTACAGAACTTTTTTAATTGACAAAAAGCGCCCGCGGATCAATATCCGCGGGCATATGACTTTAAGGAAAGGATTTTTATCAAAGGTCGTTCCTTATCAGGTCCTCAAGTGTTTCTCCCTTAACTGCTACGTAGCTCTCATTTCCGTTTCTCAGCATTACAGTTGCGGGGATCGGAAGCTTATTGTAGCGGGAAGCCATGGAGTAGTGATAGGCTCCGGTGGTGCATAAAGCGATGATGTCATATCTTCCTACGCTTTCAGGAAGCAGGACTCCCTCCTGGAGAATATCTCCGGACTCGCAGCAGCGGCCGACTACCGATGCTTTGAAGGTGCAGGGCTCGTTCATCTTGTTTGCCGCAAACAGCGTATATGATGCCTTGTACAGCGCGTATCTCGGGCTGTCAGGCATGCCGCCGTCTACTGATACGTAATTCTTATATCCCGGGATCTTCTTTACAGTTCCTGCAGTGTAGAGCACCATTCCGGCATCTGCTACGATGGACCTTCCGGGTTCCATGTGGATCTCCGGAAGATCAAGACCCAGTCTCTCACAGGCACCTTTAACAGCAACAGATACTTCCTTCACCTTGCTGTCAATGTCGAGATAGGGATCTGTATCCACATAGCGCACGCCATAGCCTCCGCCGAGATCCAGCTCATCAGCAGTAAAGCCCAGCTTGTCTCTGCATTCCGCTATGAACTCCAGCATGATGACCGCTGCCCTCTCGAAGACGTCCTCGGTGAACACCTGAGAACCCACGTGGCAATGGAAACCTTTTAGTTCGATATGCGGCTGTTTCAGAGTGTATTCAGTGATCTCCAGAGCCTGTCCGGTCTCAATGGCCGTTCCGAACTTGGAATCGACCTTGCCTGTAGCTACCTCCTCAAAAGTATGAGGGTCGATTCCCGGAGAAAGTCTGAGAAGCATTTTCTGTGTGATGCCGCGTCGTGCAGCTTCCGCCTCTACAGCCTTTACTTCTTCAACATTGTCAGCTACAAAATATCCGATGCCATGGTCCATGGCAAATGCTATATCCCAATCGGTCTTATTATTTGAGTGGAAATAAGCTTTGGACAGATCGAAACCCGCGTTAAGAGCAGTGTATATCTCCCCGGACGAAACCACGTCTATACCCATGCCCTCTTCAGTCATGATCTCATAGATCCTCTTGAAGCTGTTGGCCTTGGACGCATAAAGAGGGATGGCTCTGTCATCGAAATATTTCATGAAAGCGTTCTTATACGCTCTGCACTTCTCCCTTATCTTATCCTCATCCATCAGATATACCGGAGTGCCGTATTTCTTTGCAAGTTCAACTGTGTCCTGTCCTGCGAATAAGAGATGGCCTTCTTTTGAAACAGATAAATTATCACAGATCATATAATCACCTACTTTTCTATGATTCTGACTTATTATACATATATTTTAATAGTTTTATGCATTCTGTGCAATCTTCTTTTGGAGCCAGTCCTTACCGTCAACAAAACGTGATACGATAAATGATGTCACATAGTCGCCTGCAGAGTTTATCATGGTTGCAGGAGGATCCACCAGATTGCCGATAGCTACTAAAATAGGGAAGGCCAGTTCGATCTGTGTAGGGAAGAATATTGAACAAATAATGTATTCTCCAATATATCCGCCACCGGGAACTCCGGACATTCCAACTGATGAAAGAACTGCTACGAGCACGATGGGAATCAGCTGTCCCCATGTAAGAGGCTGACCGAATACTCCGAGTACAAAAGCGATCTTAAGTACGCAGGAGAAGCAAGATCCGTCCATATGCATGGTTGCGCCTAAAGGAAGCACCATCTCTGATACGTCCTTTGAAATACCTGTCTCTTCAGCAACCTCCATATTAGTAGGGATGGTAGCTACAGATGAACAAGTACCGAGTGATACTACCGCAGGTCTTGCAATATGTGAGAACATCTCTTTTACAGCCCCCTTGCCGCCTCCGAAATATGCGAACAGAGGAAATGCCGTAAAGATATATACAAAGCAAAGCGGATAGTAAACAAGCATTGCACGTCCATAAGATTCTGTGATCATTGAGCCGTAGTCTGCAACCAGTCCGGCGAAAATAGCAAAGAATGCTATAGGCGCATAGTATGTAACGATCTTTACAAATTTCAGCATGACTTCTGTAAGTCCATGCAGGAAATTAGTGACTACTCCTTCTCCATTTTCAGCAAGGTTAGTGGCAAAGCCGAACAGCAGAGAGAATACGATCAGCGGAAGCATAGCTCTTCTGGAAAGCAGTCCAACGAAATCATTTGCAGTGAAGAAGTTTACGATCATGTCGCTTGTGCTGGCATACTCGCCCATCTCTTCAGCTTCAATGTTTTCCCAGGGTGTAAGTACCGGCGGGAATATCTTCATGAGTACGAACATGATAACTGCTGCAATAGCTCCGGTAACCACAAAAGTTACAACTGTGGTTCCCAGTATCTTACCGGCTCTCTTTTTTGACTTCATGCCGGCAATGGATCCCGCAATGGATGCAAATACCAAAGGAACTACTATACAAAACATCATGTTAATAAAGACTTTTCCAAGAGGGCTGATGGCAGCCGCAAATCCCGGCGCTACCCATCCTGCAACACAACCAAGGATCATTGCTCCGATCAGTATTGCAAGGAAGCGGTAGTTCTTCATTACTTCATTCTTTTGCATTACAATTCACCTCCAATTATAATTCCAGTTCTTCATCAAGGACATCACCTTTAGCTACTATGTTGGTTGGTCCTTTCAGATAAATATTATTTATATGACCAGGGTCTTTTTTGTCCCTGTCGATATCAACGTTCAGCCGTCCGCCTCTCACGTCTACTTTGACGTCCTTTCCCGACACCAGACCTTTAAGCGTGAGCGCTGCGACAACGGACCCCGTCCCGGTGCCGCAAGCGTAGGTAAAGTCTTCCACGCCTCTTTCATATGTTTTCTCGATAATATGGTCGTCTCCTATCAACTCATAGAAATTGACGTTTGCTCCTTTGGGGTATCCTTCATAAAACCTGATGGATCTTCCAAGCTCAAAGAGCTTATCCAAAGGATACTTTTCCAAGTCCTTTATCTCTACAACACTGTGGGGTATGCCGGGATCACCGAGTTCCACATAAGATGCGCGGACACTCTTGTTCCCCACTTTTATCTCCTCGTCAAGTTTGATTACGCTTGGATCGTTCAGCCTTATTTTGTAGGTGCGTTCAGAGATCCTTTTGCCGGTCACAAGGCCCGCAGTGGTTTCTATCCTCTGGGTCTCACCGGACAGCCCGGTCTCGTAACCGTATCGGCATATGCAGCGAGCGCCGTTTCCGCACATTTCTCCCAAACTTCCATCCGAATTAAAAAACAACATCTTAAAATCTGCTTTATCTTTATATTCTTCAGAAGGTTGAGCTACCACCATAAATCCATCTGCGCCGATGGACAAATGTCTTTCACACAAGGTCTCCGCTATATACGGAAACTTTTCGTCCGGAATATTCCCCTTAAAATTATTTATGATAATGAAGTCATTTCCTGCGCCGTTCATTTTCCAGAATTCCATAATTATCTCCTATCTTATGCCCTCATATTCATCTTTAAGCATGGAGTAATACATTCTTCCGACATACTCCCCATTGTAGTAAAAATAATCCCTTAGAGTCCCTTCGTATGTGAAACCGCACTTTTCGATCACCTTTTTTGATGGTAAATTGATGGTCTTTGTGCATATTTGTATTTTATGAAGACCTATCTTCTCAAAGCCATATCCTATAAGTGCTTCGGTAGCTTCCGTAGCATAGCCCTTGCACTGGAATTCAGATCCTATGCAATATTCTATCTCAGCAAAATTATTATTCGAGTCTACAAGGAAAAAGGCGATCTGGCCTATACACCCGTGTCCATCCTTGTCCGTTATGGCCCATCTGTAATAGTCGCTTTTCTCATATGAACTGATATACTTATTCAGTAAGCCATTTACCTCATCAAGTGTTTTATAGACCGGTTCTGCATACATGAACTGGATCTTCTCGTCAGCTACCCAATATCTGAGCATAGCCTCTGCATCCGAGTATTCAAAAGGCCTGAGTATAAGGTTTCCCGTTTCGATCGGCAGCGTTCCACAGTGTTTCAACATTTCGATCACCTGCCCGTCTATCATTTTCAAACCCCTTTATCTCATTAAAAAGCAAAAACGATGCCAAGTCACAAAACCCTTGAAAACTGGGGGTTTTGTGTTTGCATCGTTTATTATTCGGCAATATATTCCCGATTTCAGGAAAGCTTATTCCTTAATTCAGGAAACTATAGATTGTATTTTTTTATTTTTTCATAAAATGCAGTTTTGCTGATCCCAAGCATTTTTATGGCTTCCGCATTCTTTCCGCCATTGCTTTCAATAGCACGTAAAAGCAATTTTTTCTCTGTTTCCTCCAATGTATGCTTCAGATCGCCGTCCGTCATGGCAGCCGGTTCATCCGGCTCATCATTTAAAGACGGTTCAAAATCATCCAGTGCCAGATAATCTTCATAGATCATCGGAGCCTCGCACATCGCAACCGCTCTCATAATGACGTTTTCAAGTTCTCTGACATTTCCCGGCCATGAGTATTCCATGATTTTTCTGTAGGCACTTTCGGAAAGCGTTTTAAGCTCTACTCCGTTTTCCCTGCATGCAGCCTCAAGGAACAGATCCGTCAATTCTCTGAGATCTCCCTTACGCGCTCTTAATGGCGGAATATAAATAGGAAACACATTGAGCCTGTAGTACAGATCTTTACGGAATCTGCCCTCATTTACAGCCTTCTTTATATCCATATTGGTCGCAGCAATTACCCGCACGTTTACGTCGATGGGCTTAGCAGATCCTACACGATATATCTTTTTGCTTTGTAACACCTGAAGAAGTTTCACCTGTGAAGTTAAAGGTATTTCTCCGATCTCATCCAAAAAGATCGTTCCGCCATTGGCTTCTTCAAAATATCCCGCTTTGCCCTTTGCCAGCGCGCCCGTGAAAGAGCCTCCAACATATCCGAATAACTCGCTTTCAAATAAGTTAGGCGGAATAGCGCTGCAGTTTACTTCCACAAACGGTCTGGAGCTTCCGCTAAGATCATGGATCTCTCTGGCTAACCTTGTTTTACCTGTACCGCTTTCACCGGTGATAAGCACACCGAATCTGCCTTTGGACGCCCTGAATGCCATCTGCCTGACCTCAAGGATCTCAGGAGTACTTCCGCTGAGTCCCTCTGAATCCTCGAAGATGCTTTCTCTTATATGTGGCAGCCTCTTGGTCCTCTGGTATTCTTCAAGCTGCTCTATTAGCTTATTACGGCCTTCAGCCAGATAAGCGAGAGAGGATGCATCCATGATGGTGATGTACACTCCGTCATATCTGCACCACTGCTTACTTCTGATGATATTACAGTAAAATCCCCTCTTATATATCTCAAAAATACCATCATAGAACTCATCTTTTTTGCTCTTTAGCATTTTATCAATGAGTTCTACGAATTCTTCCCCGAAAATGCTGTCCTTATATGGTGTGCCGATAATGCGATCCTTCTCAGTTCCTCCCTCTGTGAGTTTTGCCAGGAAGGCTTTACCCCTCAGGAGTTTTCCTATCTCTTCCCTGCGATATCCGTAGCCCCTGGCCTGGAAAAACTTCACGGATCCTGTCTTACCGTCCAGCACCACCATATGACCAACAGCTTCAAAGTATGACATATAGTAGGCTTCATCGTTAACTCTGATCTTTATCGTCTGTCTGCCGAAATCTATCAGACTTTCTATATCCTGTCCGTTTCTGACAGTCTTGAGGACCAGCTCTCCGTTAGGGTTGTAGTTGGACGCGTACTTATATTCCGGTCCGTTTTTTCTTCCGGTATTGATGCTGCTCAGACCGGATGAAGAATAAACTCCTACCGCAAGGATCGCATCGCCTTCTTTGATATCCTTATCCTTTATGCCTATGTATTCCAGGTCCTCAAGCTTAAGGTCATCGTCGTTTCCGATGTCATTATCCGCTATGATAACGATATCGCCGTCAGAAATAATGCCTCCCTCGTGTACGTTGTCACTCTCAAGGATTATTCCCGTGACCTTTCTGGCCAATCTGGAATATGCACGGATCACACCCTTTTCATCTATATAGATCAATCCGCGTCCGCTGTTCTCTATAATGTTTTCAATGGTGCTGATATAATCATCCATTCCATTACCCCTTAAACATATGATTTCATCATATCCCGTGATATCTCTTAGCCTCTTCGCAGTCTCTGGTTATCTGTTCGCAGAGTTCTCCGATACTTGCAAACTTGGCTTCGGGTCTGGTCATTTTGATGAACTCTACCCTTATCTGCTTGCCGTAGAGTTCCTTATCGAAATTGAAAATGTGAGTCTCCATGTTTTTTGCGAAGGTGCCGATGGTGGGCTTGACGCCTACGTTTGTGATGGAAGGATACTTCACGCCGTTATAGATGCAGTTTGTGATGTAGACTCCGTTGGGAGGGGTCACCATGGTCTCGTCGATCATGATGTTTGATGTGGGGAAGCCGATGGACTTACCCAGGCGGTTTCCTACCACCACTTCGCCTCCGATGGAGTAGTTTCTGCCCAGATATCTGTCGCACTCGTCCATATCGCCTGCCTTGATGAGCTGGCGGATAAGGGTGCTGGAAACCACCTCGCCGTCCACCATGACGGGAGGGATCTGGTTAAGAGTGAAACCGTACTTCTCACCAAGGCTTCTCATTAGTTCGCCGTCTCCGGCAGCCTTGTATCCGTATCTGTAGTTGAACCCGCAGAACACGTCCTTTGCGTTGAATCTGTCCACCAGAAGTTCCTTCACGTAGCGTTCCGGATCCATGGTCATGATCTCCGGGGTAAACTCGATGTCGAAGTAATAGTCCACTCCCAAAGACTCTATGAGAGCCTCTTTGTCTTCGCGGTAGATGATGTTCTTTACTTCCTTTGCGCCGGGGATCAGGCTCTTCGGATGGTTGGAAAAGGTGAACACCGCCGACTTCTCGGGGCTTCCCTGGGAAGTCTTTTTTCTGGCGTTTGCCACCGCTTGCCTGATGAGTTCCTGATGTCCCAGATGCACACCGTCGAAGTTTCCGAGGGCGATGGAAGTCCTGGGTATATCTTTTATGTTTTCAAGTTTGTCAAAAACGATCATATCGATCTTGCCTCTTTATATTCTCAAAAATACTTTGTCAGGCACCAGCTTGTGATATCTGTCGCTGTGTCTGGCTATGCCGACGAAGGTCTTCATTCCTCCGCCGTCGTTCCGGTATATCTTATAGGATGAAAGATACTCCGGATGAAGCTTCAGCCCCGCGTGAGAGCCGCTGTTGATCTCGGTCTCCCTTGCGTTATATGCTTCTGCTTCCCTGCCCAGATCCATGATCCAGGGATCCTGTTCGGGCTCCTTTATTATGCTGACCTCTCTGTATCCCAGATGCCATCCGTCCAGAAACCTTCTGGCGTTTTCAGGGCTTACCATAGCCTCTCCGAAATGCACCAGCGGAAAATCCACTCCCAGCACGAACCTCTCCATGTCTTCGGGTATGTCTTCTCCAAAGGGCACTGTCCTTCTGAGTTTCATGGTCTCAGGGTCTTCCACTTCCACCCTGCCGGCTTCCATGGCCGCCTTTACCAGTGCCTCAAGAGATACTGCGTTCTCCTCCGTAAAAGCTCCCGAAGCCGATCTCTTAAGCTCCGTCAGAACCGCTCCGCAGCCCAGTATCTCTCCGATATCCCTCGATATGGATCTGATGTAGGTACCTTTGGAGCAGGTCACACTGAATCTGATCTCCGGAAGGCTTATGTCTTCGATCCTGAGGTTTTCGATCCAAACTCTCCTTGGTCTGATCCTTTCCCTAATCTCCTCAGGGATCTCGTCTCCCTGATGCACGTACTCGTAGAGCCTTCTGCCCTCTATTCTCACCGCAGAGGTCATGGGCGGTATCTGGTCCAGTATGCCGGAAAAACCTGTCTCCGCATCAGCGGCTTCGCTGCCCATGAGCTTTGCAAAGGCTCCGATGACATCTGCCTCGGTTATGCCGGAAGGGTCTGCTGTTTCTTCCACGTTTCCCGTTATATCCAGGCTGTCAGTCCTGACTCCCAGCCTTACGGCCGCCTTATATGTCTTCAGGTCCCAGTCCAGATATTCGGCTATCCTGGTGCCGCGGTTTATGAGAATAGGAAGCACCCCCTCCGCCATCGGATCCAGGGTGCCCGTATGTCCCAGTTTTTTTATGCCAAGAGCTGCCCTCACCTTGTAAATAACGTCGTTTGAGGTAATGCCCGATGGCTTGTATACGTTGATTATTCCGTCCTTCATTTTACGCTCTCATCCAGATATTCCCCGATCTCGCGGGTCACCAGTTCCACAGCCTCATGGATGGGCATGTAGAGTGTGCAGCCTGCGGCTTTTCTGTGGCCGCCGCCGTTGTGGCTTACCGCCAGCTTCGATACGTCCGCAAAGGACTTGGCGCGGTAAGATACGCGGATCACGTTGCGGTCCTTTTCCTTCAGGAAAGCTACTACATCAACGCCTCTGATGGCTCTCATTGCCACCACTACCGAATCAGTCTCGCCGGCCTTGACGCCTATCTCTTCCAGGTCTTCCTTTGTGACATAGGAAACGGCGCCCTTGCCTCCCGATATCATGGTCATGTTATCCATGGCGCGGCTTTTGATCTTCACTTCTTCAAGGCGTACATTTTCGTAGATCTCCACCGAGACCTTGTTTGTATCCACGCCCCAGTCGCTGATCTCTGCCATGACCTCATAGCACTTCCTGTTGGTATTGGAATACTGGAAGTTTCCGGTATCCGTGGTGATGGCTGCAAAAAGCGCCTCACCGATCTCTTTGTCAGGAATCAGTTTCACGTCCGTCATGGACTGCATTTCCCTGAGAAGATCGAATACCAGGATGCCCGTGGCAGCTGCTTCCGGATCGATAACCGAATAGTCAGCGATACCGTGAGTAGTCCCATCCTCTTCTGTGGTTATGGATGTGCCATGATGGTCCACGCAAAGCGTGGTCTTCGCCGCCCTGAACTTGTCCTGATAGGGTTTGAAGCGGTCCCAGCCTCCACAGTCCACAGCCATGGAGATATCCAGATCTTCATCACGGATGATCTCAGGATCGCTTGTGAAATATGGTTTGCCCTCCGGGTCATTCAGCATGAAACTCAGATTACCGGGGATCTCCTCTTCGTACAGGGCGTACGCAGTCTTCCCCATGGTTCTGAGAGCCTTGGCGATGGCCACGCATGAGCCCACAGCATCTCCGTCAGTACCCACGTGAGGATAGAGCAGGATGTTATTTGCGTTATATAATTTTTCTGCGATGTCTCTAAGCGTATTCATTAAAGTTCCTCGTCATCCTCAACTTCGTTGGGATCAACTGCATGGTATTCGTCAAAGGGCAGCGTGGACAGTATCTCATCGATATGTCTGCCGTATTCCTCCGCCTTGTCCAGTCTGAAGATCAGTTCGGGTATCCTGCGGACCTTCAGGGCTTTGGCGATGTCCTTCTTGAACATTCCCTTTGCGGAATTCATGCCGGCAAGAACGTCTTCTTCCTGAGCGGTCTTTGCTTCGGGATCATTTGTGAAGCTCAGGGCTGTCAGGTATACGTAGGCAAAAGATCCGTCGCTGGTAACTTCCACGTCTGTCACGTTAACAAAATTATCAGTGATCCTGGGATCTTTCACACCGTTAACGAGAAGCTCGCCTATTATTTTGCGTATTTCGCCGGCCATACGGTCGGGTCTGTGATTTTTTGCCATTTTCTTCCTTTCGTTTAAAAACCGGAAAGAAGCGTCAGCCTGTGCCACGCTTCATTCCCGAATGTCTTTGTTATTTTCTTTCTACTTCAACCATGTGGAAGCACTCGATGGTATCGCCTTCCTTGATATCGTTGTAGTTCTCGATACCGATACCGCACTCGTAGCCCTGGTTGACTTCCTTGGCGTCATCCTTGAATCTCTTCAGGGAGCTGATGGTACCTTCGTGGATAACGATACCGTCACGTACAAGTCTGACTTCAGCGTTACGAACGACCTTACCTTCCTGAACGTAAGCGCCTGCGATGGTGCCGACGTTGGGAACCTTGAAGGTGGTACGAACTTCCACCTTACCAAGGACTTCTTCCTTGAACTCGGGATCGAGCATACCCTTCATAGCATCCTGGATCTCGTTGATGATATCGTAGATGACTCTGTAAAGTCTGATCTGTACGTTTTCGCTGTCTGCATAGGTGGTAACAGCGGTGGTAGGACGTACGTTGAAACCGATGATGATGGATCCTGTGGTGGATGCCAGCATTACGTCGGACTCGTTGATGGTACCTACTCCGGTGTGTACTACCTTGACCCTTACGTTCTCATTTGAGAGTTTCTCAAGGGAGGAAACGATAGCTTCAACGGAGCCAGCCACGTCAGCCTTGATGATGAGGTTGAGGTCTTTGACTTCGCCCTCCTGGATCTGGCTGAAGAGCTGTTCCAGAGTGGAGGAAGCGTTCCTTGCAAGGATCTCTTCTCTGAGCTTCTGTCTTCTGCTCTCTGCGATCTCTCTTGCCACCTTGTCGTCCTTGACTGCGTTGAACTCGTCACCTGCTACAGGTACGTCGTCAAGTCCCAGGATCTCTACTGCTGTAGCCGGGCCGGCCTTTGAGATCTTCTTTCCGCGGTAGTCTGTCATGAGACGGATCCTGCCGTAACAGTTACCTACTACTACAGACTGTCCGGATCTCAGAGTTCCGTTGTCCACAAGGAGTGTAGCAACAGGACCCCTGGTCTTGTCCAGTCTTGCTTCTACTACTGAACCCTTTGCCATACGGTTGGGGTTGGCCTTGAGTTCCAGAACCTCTGCCTGGAGAAGGATCATTTCCAGAAGGTTGGTGATGCCTTCGCCGGTCTTGGCGGATACGGGAACGCAGATGGTATCTCCGCCCCAGTCCTCAACCAGGATGTTATGCTCGGTGAGCTCCTGCTTGACTCTGTCGGGATTTGCGCCGGGCTTATCGATCTTGTTGATGGCTACGATGATAGGTACGCCTGCAGCCTTAGCGTGGGAAATTGATTCCACAGTCTGAGGCATTACGCCGTCGTCAGCAGCTACAACGAGAACTGCGATATCAGTTACGTGAGCTCCACGGGCACGCATTGCGGTGAAAGCTTCGTGTCCCGGAGTATCCAGGAATACGATCTTCTCGCCGTTGATGTATACTTCGGAAGCACCTATGTGCTGGGTGATTCCGCCTGCTTCGCCGAGAGCGACGTTGGTCTTACGGATAGCGTCAAGGAGTGATGTCTTACCGTGGTCAACGTGACCCATAACGGTAACGAAGGGTGCTCTGGGAACCAGATCCTCTTCCTTATCCTCGAAGTCTTCGATGCCCTCTTCAACGTCATCCTCTTCAACCTTGGCAACTACTACTGAAATGCCCAGTTCATCTGCAAGGATGGTTACTGTATCTTCATCCAGGTTCTGGTTGATGTTTGCCATGATTCCCATCTTCATGAGAGCCATGATAACAGCGTTCATGCTGATGTCAGCCTGCTCGCAGAATCCCCCGACAGTGATAGGTACTGTGATGGCGATGGTTCCTGTAGGCATATCCTCAAGGATATCCGGCTCTTCCTCAACAACAGCCTGCTGTTTGTACTTGGAATGCTTCTTGGGCTTCTCAGCCTTTTCAAGGGAACGCATCTCCATGGCCTTCTTGGACTTCTTACCGCCGTTTTCAAGCTTGCTGAACTTGTCGTGTTCCTTGTCGCCCTTGCCCTTCTTATCGGCCTTGCCGGTAAATCTCTGGGACTGGTTGGCCTGTACTGAGAAGTCTCTTACTCTGGGCTTCTTGTCAGCGCCCTTGGCCTGTCCGCGATTGTCGGAATCTCTGTCCTTATCAGCGTTTCTATCCTTGTTCTGACCCTTGTTTCTGGGCTTTTCCTGATCGGAATTCTTTCTGTCTTTTCTTCTGTCGCCCTTTTCGGTCTTCTCCTGCTTTTCAGCCTTCTTCTTGTTCTCTGCCTTTCTGGCTTCTTCTTTCTTCTTTCTTTCCAGAGCAGCAGCTTCTTCTTCAGCCTTTACCTCAGCAGCCTTCTTGATGATCTTAGGTCCCACGAATTCAGGCTTCTTGGGCGCCTTGGTTTCCTTTACAGGCTCTGCCTTGGGCTCTTCTGCCTTGACTTCAGGAGCCTTTTCTTCCTTGGCTGCGGCTGCTTTCTTTGTGGTCTTCTTAGGCTCTGCCTTGACCTCTTCTGCAGGTTCCGCCTTGGGCTCTTCTGCCTTAGGTGCCTCGGCCTTTACTTCAACTGCTTCTTCCTTTGCAGGTTCAGCAGCCTTCTCTGCCTTCTTGGCAGCAGTCTTCTTCTCTGCAGGCTTCTTTTCAGCAGTCTTCTTTTCTGCCTTGGGCTCTTCTGCCTTAGGTTCCTCAGCCTTGACCTCAGCTGCCTTTACTTCAGCAGCCTTAACTTCAGCCTTGACCTCTGCCTGGACCTTTTCTTCAATCGCCTTATCTGTCACATCCTTGGAAACCGGAGTCATTCCTCTGGGTATCCTGGAAGTTCTGTTTTCAAGATCTTTGTTGACAACAGGAGTTCCGATAAACTGGCGCTTTCCTGCGGTCTGGGGCTTGGCCTGGGCAGCAGCCTGCTGAAGTACCTTGGTCTGTGCGGCAGATCTCTGAGGTATCACAGCTGCTTTGACAGTGACTCTGGGTTCATTGTCCTTTGTGTCCTGTTTTTTAGGCGTCGCCTTAACTATTTTGGTTTCTTTGGTGTTTGTTTCTGTCATATAATACACCTCCTGTTTACTTACTGGTATCGTCAATCGTCTGTGCGATCACTTCTGCGAAATTATCGTCTGTCACGCAAAACGCTCCTGCGCCATACCTTCCGGTATAGTGGGCAAGGTCATCTGCATGACCGAAGACCCTGTACTCCACTTCATTCTGCCTTGCAGCGAAGATCAGCTTTTCCTTGCTGTTTTCCGCCATATCGTCGGCGATGATCAGGAGTCTGGCCTTTCCCTTAGCCATAGTGAAAATGCATGTGTTGGTGCCTGACGCTATCTTTCCTGCCTTGGCAGCAAAGCCCATGTAGGAAGCAAGCTTCCTTTCAAAGTATGCTGCTTTCTGTTCAGTTGACAGGGCGCTGAGATCAACGTTCTTTTTGCCCTTGCTCATTGTTCCCTCCTGAACTCGGCTCTCTTTCTCTTGACAGCTTTTTTCAGACATTCGGCGGAACCTTTGCAGACGTAAGCACCTCTTCCGGGGGCTTTACCGGACTCATCGTAAAGAAAGATCTTTTCCATGGGTCTGATAACGTATCTGTCAAGTTCTTCCTTAGGCTTGCTCTGATTGCAGCCTACGCATCTTCTCAAAGGTATGGCTTTATTCTTCATCGGTTACCTCTTCTTCATCAGCATGTTCTTCGCTTCCGAAGTACTGGCTGTGGCTCTTGATGTCTATCTTCCATCCGGATACTCTGGCAGCAAGACGAACGTTCTGTCCTTCTTTGCCGATGGCCAGTGAAAGCTGATAATCAGGAACGACTACCTGAGCCATCTTTTCGTCGGGATCAGGTACGATGACCCTCTCTACCTTGGCGGGGCTCAGCACGTTGGCGATGAGTTCGTCAGTATCTTCTGACCAGGGAATGATATCCACTTTTTCGCCGTTGAGTTCGTCAACTACAGCCTGTACTCTGGTACCTCTGGTACCTACGCAGGATCCCACGGGATCGACGTTTTCATATTCAGTGTAAACAGCCATCTTGGTGCGGGAGCCGGCCTCTCTGGCGATTCCCTTGATAACTACTGTTCCGTCTTCGATTTCGGGAACTTCCAGTTCAAAGAGTCTCTTCACGAGGCCGGGATGGCTCCTGGAAAGGAATACCTGAGGCCCCTTGGAGGTCTTTCTCACGTCCATGATGTAGACCTTGATCCTGTCGTTTACTCTGTATCTTTCACCCTTCACCTGTTCGTTAGGTGAAAGGATGCCTTCTGTATTTCCTAAGTTTACAAAGATCGTATCGTTGGAGATCCTCTCCACCTTGCCGGTAACGATCTCGCCCTGGCGGGAAATGAAATCATCGTAGACCATTCCTCTTTCGGCCTCTCTGATCCTCTGCACTACCACCTGTCTTGCGGTCTGAGCAGCGATCCTGCCGAAATCTCCGGGATTTACCTGGAACTCGATGATATCGCCTATCTCATATCTGTCATCGATCTCTCTTGCTTCTTCAAGAGTCATCTGAGTCTCTTCGTCCTCAAGCTCCTCGACTACGTCCATCTGCATGAACGCAAGGATCTCTCCGGTGGACTGGTTGATCTCCACGCGGACGTTCTGGTGAGAAGTACCGAAGTTCTTCTTGTAAGCGGATACTACCGCTGACTCGATGGCTTCAAAGATGACATCTTTGGAAATATGTTTTTCCTTGGCAAGAGCATCGATAGCTTCAATAAATTCCAAATTCATTTTTCTCTTTTCCTCCATATTCTGTTTTAAGATTCTGTTGTATGATACGGTTGTTATTTATATATACTACTCGAAGATCACGGCCAGATTGATCTTGGCTATGTCCTTCAAGGGCAGTTCGATTATGCATTCCTTCAGAGCGCTGGGGCTTATCCTGGCCCCCGGCTTGCGGTTCTGGGCCTTGGTGTCGATGACCGTTCTTACCTTCACACGTTCTTCGGGCTCTTCCACGTATTCCAGAAGTTCTCCTGTGAATTCCTTGATCTTCATACCGCTGAGATCCAGGAATCCTTCTTCCTCAGTAAGCGCAGCCTCTGCCTTCATGGGCACGTAGGTCCTGACCTCCACTTCCTGGCCTATGCAGGCTTTGAAGTGCTCCGGTTTCACCAGTTCTCTGTCCATTCCCGGAGAGCTGACCTCCAGATAGTAGTTCTGTTCGATGGGGTCTCTCTCATCCAGCTGTTTGGAGAGGAATTCGCTTACCATCTCGCAGTCGTCAGTGGAAACGTATTCACCATCGGTCCTGTCGATGAACAGTCTGAGGTACCAGTCGCGGCCCTCCTTGACGAACTCAGCATCCCAGAGGAAAAGATCGTTTTCCTTAAGGAAATCTGCAATCAGATCTTCAACTAAACTGACCGTCTTGTTTGCCATGTTTACCTCCGAAAGATCTCTAATCAATAACGAAGGAGTGGTTTTTTACCACTCCTCAAGCAATAACTTATAATTTACATATGCATAATACATCAAAACCCCATAAAAATCAAGGGTTTTTTGATATTTGCTACTTTTCGAAGTCTCCTCCGCCTTCTCCCAGTTCCTTCCATCCGAACCTTATTATGGAGATGACTATGGATGTCATGCCTATCACTTCGTTCAGCACTCCCGCCCAGGCTCCGACGCAGACGTCGTATATGAGCCAGCAGGGAGACGCCACGAACAGGTTATATGTCCTTATTTTTCTCGGATTGCCCGACCAGAAAGCCGTCGTGGCCGAGATAACTGCCGCCAGCGTAAAGATATCATACCAAGCCTTCCAGTTTATCGCGGTGTTTATGACGAACAGCGCTATCAGGACCGCAAGCATGGCAGGCGAATTGACAAATGTCCATTTTTTGCGGTTTATAAAGAGCATGTTCCTTATCATGCAGATCACCAGATTGATGCATCCGGAGTACGCGCCAAGAAGCACGAACTGGATGGCAAACATGGTGTTTGAAAGTATCTGCACCAGGTACAGTTTCTTATTCGATTTTATCTGGAACGATAGTACAAAGGTAAGTACTCCGACTATACCAAACAGTTGTGAGATAAGGTTTATATTCATAGCTCAGACTCTGATGATGGCCCTTACCGGGCAGGCATAGGCGCAATAACCGCAGTCTATGCATTTATCCTGATCTATCTCAGACAGACCGTTTTCAGCGTAGTGTATGGCTTCCGATGCGCATGCTTTCTGGCATTCTCCGCAGCCCACACAGTCATCGTGATTGACCTTCAGTACCTTGCCGGAAACGTCGGGCGAATAGTCTTCCAGGAGATCACCTTCGATATAGTCGATCAGCGCATCCACCTCCTGTTTGGTGCTCATGCCCAGCATGACTGAATCTACGTATGGCTTTGAGAAAACGTAGTCCAGCGCTTCACGGTAGCCCGCGATGAGGTTGCCGCCTCCCAGAGCCTTCATGGTGAAGACCCCCAGACCTGCCTTATGGCATTTCGAAAGGGCGGCCTCCATTTCTTCTCTGGTCCCCGGTCTGTCGGGGATCCAATACCCCGGAAGCCCCTCGCCCGGACCGCCCGGCTCTCCGCACCTGATTCCCAGGCCTTCGATGTTGAGAAGGGCGAAGACGCAGTCGCAGTCCTCGAGCTCTGCTGCTTTTGCAGCCACGTCCGCGTGATGGGTGGATAACCCAATGGCCCGCACCTTGCCATTAGCTTTAGCGTCCCTCAGAGCCTGCCAGGCTTCTGTACGTTCTTCCAGCTGCCCGGACCTCACCTCATGCATGAGAAATACGTCTATGTACTCCAGGCCCATTTTTTTCAGTGCTTCATCTATGGCAAAGTTCATCCACTCATAGCCTTCCGCAAGGGATTTGGTGCAGATCACCATCTCTTCCCTCCCATGGCCGGATGCTTCCGCCTTTTCGATAAAGGCCTTCATCAGCGGATATTCTTCGTAATACTGAGCAGTATCAAAAAAAGAGAGTCCTTTCTCAAGTCCGTAGAGCAAAAGATCTGCTCCCTCTTCACAGCCCATATCGCTGTGAGTCCTGCCCAGCGCCAGTACTCCGAAGCCTGCCTGCGGCACCATTATTCCGGTTTTCCCAAATGCTGTCCTTTTCATCTTTATAAAAAAATGCGCAGCCCAAGCTCTCATAAGCTCAGCCTGCGCGGTCAATACCATTATTATTTTTTTACTTCGTCGAAGATCTTCTGCATCTGAACGTCCAGTTTGGCTGATACTTCGGCGCAGGCCTTCAGTTCGATGTTGGTCTTGGCAGATATCCTGCCTTCGTTGTTCTGCTTATACCTGAGCTGATGTTCCAGAGATGCCCAGAAATCCATGGCAACTGTCCTGATCTGGAGTTCTACCGGAACAACTACCTTCCTGTCGATGAGGAACACCGGCACCCTGAGCCCCAGATGAAGGCTTCTGTAGCCGTTCTCCTTGGGGTTCTTGATGTAATCCTTACAGGTCACCAGTTCAATATCGTCCTGTGCGGTAAGCATGTCCGCCACCTGATAAACGTCCTCTATGAAGTTGCAGATTATTCTCAGTCCGGCTATATCCTTGATGTTTTCTCTGGCGGAAGGTATGGATACCTCGCAGCCCAGTCTCGTCAGCTTCTCTTCTATGGATTCTGCCGTCTTGAGTCTCTTTTCGATGTGATGAATGGGCGAATAGTCGTTTCTCACCTGAAAATCACTGGTGAGGATCTCTACTTTGGCGTTGACCTTCCTCATGGCAGCTTCGTACTCATGATGAAACTTCTCAAAGCCTTCCTGCTTTCCGAGTGGAAGGCTCGCCTCCTGTTCAGTCCACTTCAATTGGCTTCACACTCCTGATAACATTATTTGACAGGGCAAAATATATCTGCCCTGTCTTGATTATAACCTATTTCACTGTGAATATAAAGTAAAACTTATGCTATGTCCGTCAACCCTTGGTGACGATCAGATTGGAATCCAGTCCCAGCACGTCTCTTATGAGAACTGTTCCGATCTCCGGTCTCTCCGTGAGCTCGATCTCGTCCACCAGCTTCATGAGATCCATGATCTTTGTCTTAGGGATAGGGTTGGAAGTCTTGACGGGTATTCTGGTGTCAAGAGCTTCATTTTCACCGGCTGCTTTAAGTTTGACTGTGGATGTGACCACTCTGGTAGGATTGGTGAACTCGGCTTTTCCGTAAGCCTTGCCCTTAGGACATCCGTTTCCTGTGACTTTATAGTCATGCTCAACGTCAACTTTAAGATGGCAGCCGTTGGGACATACTGTACAGATGACTTCGTTCTTGCCCATCTTGAATGCAGCTCCGTCCGGGCTGGGCGGCAGGAACTTGACGATGTCACCCTTCTTGCGGAAGTATGTGGACGTACCGCATCCGTCGCAGATCTGGTTCTGAAGCCAAAGTGTATAGTAATTGCTGAGAACGTATTCAGCCGCAGCCTTTCCGGCCTTCTCAGCTTCTCTGGTAACGTTGTCTACCAGGTCGTGCACGTGAGCTACGTTTCCGCATGCAAAGAATCCTTCAACGGTGGTCTCCATGTTTTCATGTACCACGGTTCCGTTGGACTTGGGATCCACCTTGATGCCTGCCTTAAGAGACAGCTCATTCTCAGGAATGAGGCCTACTGAAAGAAGCAGAGTATCGCAGTCGAAGTACATCTCTGTTCCCGGTATGGGTCTCATCTTGTCGTCCACCTTGGAAACCACTACCTGCTGTATGCGGTCCTTTCCCTTGATGTCCGTCACGGTGTGTGAAAGATAGAGAGGAATGCCGAAGTCGTCCAGACACTGGACAACGTTTCTTGCAAGTCCGCCGCAGAAAGGCATTACTTCCACGCATGCCAGGACCTTAGCTCCCTCAAGAGTCATACGTCTTGCCATGATGAGTCCGATATCTCCGGATCCCAGGATGACTACGCGTTTGCCGGGCATATATCCGTCAACGTTTACGTATCTCTGGGCAGCGCCGGCTGTCAGAACTCCCGCAGGTCTCATACCCGGGGTATTGATGGCTCCTCTGGTCCTCTCGCGGCATCCCATGGCGAGGATGACTGACTTGGCTTCAAGTTTCCTGAAGCCGGTCTCCTTGCCGACTACTGTCACGATCTTCTTGGAAGGACCTTTGCCGCCTTCTGCTTCCTCAGAAGAAAGGTCAAGCACCATGGTATCCAGCATTATCTGAATGCCCTTGCGCTCTACTCTCTCGATGAATCTGTGAGCATACTCGGGTCCTGTGAGCTGTTCTTTGAAATATCCGAGACCAAAACCGTTGTGGATGCACTGATTGAGTATTCCGCCGAGTTCTACGTCTCTTTCAACTATAAGTATGTTTCTCAGTCCGCTGTCGTGGGCTGCGCAGGCTGCCGCCATACCGGCAGGGCCGCCGCCAATAACTATAACATCATACATTTAGCGTCCCTCCTTCGTCTTTCCCACAAACATTTCAGATCCGGCTCTGTCCTGAAGGACTTCAGTCACCTTGTAACCCTTGTCCTCGACAAAGAGTTCGGAGATCCTGGGTCCGCAGAAACCGCCCTGACATCTTCCCATGCCTGTACCTACTCTGCGCTTGACTCCGTCGATGGATACAGGAGGAATAGGTCTTCTGAAGCATTCGAGGATCTCGCCCTCTGTCACTGTCTCGCAGCGGCAGATCACGCGGCCGTATGAAGGATCTTCCTTTACCAGTTCAGCCTTCTCTTCATCGCTTAATTCATTGAATCTGATGCGCTTTCTCTCGTATACGAAGTTTTCCTTCTGCACCGTCTTCAGTCCGCTCATCTCCAGAAGTTCTACAGCATATTCTCCGATGGCGGGGGCAGCTGAGAGTCCGGGTGAGCAGATCCCGGCGCAGTCTATGAATCCGGGAGCAGCCTCTTCGATTATGAAATCCTTGCAGTCTGTGGTCGCACGGACACCTGCGAAGTTTCTGATGCTCTTGTTGAACATGATCCCGGGAATGGATTTCTTGGCCTTTTCTCTTACGAAGTTCAGTCCGGCAGTGGTATTCGCGGTGTCATCCCACTCTACGTTCTCGGAGTTGGGTCCCACCAGCAGATTGCCGTGTACGGTAGGTGTTACCAGAACGCCCTTGCCGTCCTCGTTGGGGCACTGGAAGATGGTGTGATCCGTCCTGCTTCCCTCTGCCTTGTCCAGGAGGAAATACTCTCCTCTTCTGGGCTTTGATACGTATTTCTGAGGAGCAGCCATATTGTGTACGCTTATAGCGTCCACGCCTGCTGCGTTCACAACGTAAGGCGCAAAATATTCGTCCTTGTTCGTTATCACCTTCCACAGGTCTCCTTCGCGCTCGATGGCAGTGACTTCTGTGTTCAGCATGAGCTCAGTTCCGTTGATCACTGCGGTCTCAGCCATTGCAAGGCAGTATTCCCAGGGTGAAACGATGGCGGAAGTGGGAGCGTAGAGCGCGCCCTTAACTTCAGAGCTGAGGCCCGGTTCGCGTTCCTTCGCTTCTTCTCCGGTAAGCACTCTCAGTCCCTTGACGCCGTTGACGGTTCCTCTGGTATACAGTCCCTTCAGGGTCTGGACCTCGTCATCCGTGAACGCCACTACCATGGCTCCGTTTCTTCTGTAAGGCACGTCCAGCTTTTCGCAGATATCAGCGGCCATCTCAGATCCTCTGACGTTTAGCTTGGCCATGAGCGTACCTGATTCCGGGTCATAGCCCGCATGGATTATGGCTGAATTGGCCTTGGTGGTCCCCAGGGATACGTCATTGCCTCTTTCAATGACGGCTGCCTTCAAGTCGTATTTAGAAAGCTCGAAAGCAGTGGCAGCGCCTATAACGCCGCATCCTATCACCAGCACATCATATTTATTGTCCATAATTACTATTTTTCTCACCTTTCTGATGTGATTGCACTATAAAACGAACTGATCATAAATCAGCTGATATATTATATCAAAAAAACATAAATAGTTCAATCAAATATTTATACATATACGCGATATAGTTCCCACCTCATCTCCTTGACAAAATATCTCAGCTCATAGTCCACTATATGATCATTCACTTCCGAGTAACAATAGTATACGAAATTAGGGTGACCGGCAGGAGTAACGCTGTCCACCCTCTTGATCTGATCCACGTTCACAGTCCTGAAACTGCCGTCCCTGAACCTTATTTTAAATTTTCTGGGCTGCGGAGGCTTCCCTATGTAGGAAACGCTCAGCATGTCCACGTCTTTTTCAAGAACTCTCATATACCATCCTCCCGGCGCGCAGGCCGCGCTCCCGGATCAAACAGCTTTAAAAATACAGAACATATGTTCTTTTTTATTATAAAACGAAACCCCGTTTCTGTCAACGGGGTCATCATATCAAAGATAAAGCATCGTGGCGATATATGCGGTTACCGGTATCGTCACCAGTGACATCAGCGTCGTGAGAGCCACGCCTTCTGCAGACAGCAGGGTGTTTTTCCCCTCCGTCTGGGCTATGGGAGTAACTGCAACGGCTGACGGGAACGCTGCGCCGAACACTGCGACCAGTTTGATGGTATTGCTTATGGGGAGCCAGTTTACCAGAAGTATGGTTATCAGCGGAGTGAAAATCATTTTCACTATGGATTCGATCATAAGGTTTTTGTTCTTTACGATCCTTTTGAAGTCGCTGGTTCCCAGCTGTATACCAATGACGATCATGGATAGCGGCGTCGTGGCGGATCCTATGGTCTCAATGGATTTATGGATCATCTCAGGCATTTCGATCCCCAGTGCCATCAGGAGAACTCCCAGAAGAGCGGCTATGATGACCGGGCTCAGAATGGCTTTCAGCATCGAGGTGTTTCCGGTCTTCTTCTCTCCGTAATTTATCTGCAGGATCCCCGGTCCGAATAAATAGAGTACCAGGACTATCTGGAAGAAAGCCATATAGAACAGTGCGTCTTCGCCGAAGATGGCAAGGGTTATGGGAAGTCCGATAAATCCGTTATTTATAGATGCAAAGAGCATCATATATACTCCGCAGTCCTCATGGCCATCGAGCTTCATTATTTTGGTGCAGAGCACCCATCCCAGGAAGCAGAAGACCACGAAATAAAGGGCGAAACAGCCAAGGGCCTTGAAAATGTCGCCCCACATTCCTTCCTCCACTTCTCTGGTGGCTATATTCGCCAGTATGAGGCACGGCGTCGTTATCTTCATGAGAAGCGGTGACAGGTATTTATTGGCCTCTTCAGGCAGCATGCCTGTCTTGTTGGCTGCGAAGCCCACTCCCATTATGAGAAATACTGCAGCTATATTGTTGATTACTACTTCCATTTATTCTTTACTCTCTGTTCTTGCGATTATCAGTGTGGATGCGATTATAGCAGCGCATCCGATAAAGATCCTCACCGTCATGGGTTCACCGTACACCAGTATGCCCACGATCACGCTGGTTATAGGTTCAAAGGTACTGAGCATCGCCGTGCTTTCGGCTCCTATGTATTTGACTCCGATCTGATAGAGCAGCGCTCCGACGAAGGCCGTCAGATTGGCTGTAAGCGCCATTACGCCCCAGCTTAAGGGCGTCATGTGGAAATTCAGATTCCCGGATATCAAGCCGATGGCAAGCATGATCATCGCTCCGATGATGTGCATATAGAACAGCCTCTTCATGGGTTCGATATCCCTCAGGACCTCGCTTTTGCCAAGAAATATGGTGTAGAAGGCGTAGGTCATGGATGAGCATAACGCAAGCAAGATGCCGATAAGCGATGCGTGACCTTCCCCGCCGTTATAGAACATGATTATTCCTATCAGGCAGAGTATCACGCAGAATATCTTCGACGCTTTGATCTTCTCCCTGTAAAATATCATGAGCCCGGCTACCGTGAAGGTCGGATAAAGGAAGTGTATGGTAGTGGTCATGCCCGTGGGTATGTAGTTATAGGCCGTGAATACCAGAAGCGTAGTTCCCGCATATCCGAAAGCCGTGATGATAAAGAAATGCTTCAGTTCCTCACGGGTTATCCTGAGGTCAACGCCCTTTATCTTAAGCACGACAAAAAGCACAGGTATTGAAAATGCGAACCTCAGAAATGCAGCAGTGAAAGAGTTGCCGCCACCTGCATATACAGTTTTCATAAGAAGGGGCACGAAGCCGAAGTATATCGCCGAAAGCAGCGTGGCTCCTATGCCCTTTACCTTGCTGTTCATGCTTTAAAAGTTAAATCCCAAATATTTCAGCCAGCCCAAGGCTCTCATCTGCATGAAGACCACCACCAGGATCACGATGCCTACAACAAGCGCAGTAGTAGCGTACTTAGGTCTTTCTTCCTTGTAATAGAAGTACAGCATTATCATGCCTATTGCGGATGCTCCCAGGTAGATCGGGGACAACCATGTGATGCCCTGTGCATATGCTATAGCGCAGCATATCAGAGATCCTATGATCAGAACCACTGCAATGATCATGATAAATCTGCGTTTGTTCTTTTCAGCTTTGCGCTGCGCTCTCTCACGTTCTTCTCTCTGCTCGTCGTAGTGTCTCTGGAGATAGCGGTAATCACTGTTCTTTGCTTTTTTCTTCTTGCTCATTATTCATTCTCCTTGAATTTTCTGAAGCTCACAAGCACCATGGAGACCGAAAGCACGAAGGCCATGGCGTCCGAAATGGGGCTTGCTGCGAGTATTCCGTTTATTCCGAAAAACTTTGGCAGTATCACCAACAAAGGTATCAGGAAAAGTCCCTGCCTGGACAGCGACACGATGAGTCCCTGTCTGTGATTGCCCGTTGAGGAAAAGTAGTTGACTGTGATGGGCTGTATGTTCTGGAAGAACACCAGCATCATGAATATCTTGAGATATTTCTCTGCAAATTCGAAGTAAAGATCCGATCCGGTTCCGAAGATGGATATTATCTGCCTCGGGAACAGCTGCAGCGCCGCAAAGAATATCACGCCCACGGCAAAGGCTGCAGCGAAGGCTCTCCAGTATGCGCCCTTCACCCTGTCGTATTTCTTTGCTCCCAGGTTGAAGCCCCAGATGGGCTGACAGCCCTGAGCGATACCTACTGCGAATGACACCATGATCATGCTGGTCTTCTGTGCCACGCCGGATACCGCAAGAGGTATGTCCGCTCCGTACACCGAAAGTGCTCCGTAAGTGGCCAGCATGTTGTTCAGTACGATGCTGGTGACCATCATGAGCATGTGGTTACAGAAGTTCGGGATGCCTGCTGCCATGCTGTTCAGCAGATGTGGCACGCTGATGCCCAGCTCTTTTATGCTCAGAGGGAAGGCTCTGAATCTCGGATAGTACAGCACAGCCAGAGTGAAGCTCAGCATCTGGGCCAGCACCGTAGCAAATGCGGCGCCTCTGATGCCCATGCCGAAAGGATACATGAACAGCCAGTCCAGAAATACGTTGAGGATCGCCCCGGACACAGTGCATAACATGGAATATGTAGGCTTTCCGTCCGCCCTGATGATCATGGACGATGTATGGGCGAACATCTGGAAAGGCAGCCCGAAGGCCGTGATGGACAGATATGCCATGGCGTATGGATATACGTTTCCCGCAGGATCCGCACCGCAAAGCACGATTATCGGGCTCCTGAAAAAATACACCAAAAGACCGACTAGTATCCCTGCGATCATCACTCCGGTAAGCCCGGTGTGGACATACTTCCTGGCCTCTTCTATCCTGCCTGCTCCCTGATTTATGCTGAAGTTGGATGCAGTGCCCATGCCGAAGAGCATACTAATACCCGTGGTCAGCGTAACCGTAGGAAATGCCACGTTCGTAGCGGCGTTTCCCAGCATTCCCACCACATGACCGATGAAGATCTGGTCTGTAACGTTGTATGCAGCTCCCACCAGCATGCTGATGATAGATGGGATGGCAAATTTTGCTATCAGCGGGATCAGCGGAGCCGTGCCCAGAGGGTTATCTTTTACTGAATTTTTTGCATAATCAGTCATATTAGTATTCTAACACAAAAAAGTAAAAAGGCGATAGATAATTATATTTATTGAAAGATTTTTTTGGGTATGATAAACTAATGTTTTGAAGGGAGAATCGAGTTTATGAATGATATTACAATGAGAATTGAGCTCCTCAGGGGCGAAATGATGAAAAACGATATAGACTATTATCTGATACTGTCCAGCGACTATCACGATTCCGAATACGTGGACGGATATTTCAAGGCCCGCGAGTACATGTCAGGCTTCACCGGCTCCGCCGGAAGCATCGTCATCTCACTTACGGAAGCTGCGCTTTGGACAGACGGAAGATATTTCCTCCAGGCCGGCAAGCAGATCGAAGGCACAGGCATCCGGCTCATGAAGATGGGTGAGCCCGGCGTTCCCGAGATCGACGAGTATCTGGCTGATAAGATGAAGTTCGGTCAGACCCTGGGCTACGACGGCCGCACCATGACCAAAGGCTTCGGCGATCTGCTGAGGGACGCCCTCAAGAGTAAGGGCGCCCGCTTCAAGACCGACGTGGACCTGGTGGACAACATCTGGGAAGACCGTCCGGCATTTCCTGCAGCACCCATCTGGATCCTTGAAGAAAAGTATTCCGGAAGAAGCGTGGCAGACAAGCTGGCATCTCTCCGCGAAGCATACCGCAAGGCCGGCGCCAAGGGCATAGTCATCTCATCCCTTGACGACATCGCCTGGCTCTATAACTTCAGAGGAAACGACGTAAAGTACACCCCCGTGGCCATGGCTTTCACCGCCGTTACTGACGAAGAGGCTGTCATCTACATTTCCCGCGAGGCGATAAGCCCTGAAGTCAAGGCTCACTACGACGATCTTGGCATCAGGTTCAGGCCCTACGGTTCAGTCTACGGTGAAGTTTCACGCCTGGAAGGACCCATCATGATCGATCCGGACAGAGCAAGCGAAGCACTGATCCAGTCCATCCAGGAACCGGTATTCGGAGCCAACCCTACCCTGATCGAAAAGGCCGTAAAGAATCCCGTGGAGCAGGAGAACTTCAGAAAGGCCCACTTAAAGGACGGCATCGCCCTCACCAAGACCATCTACTACGTAAAGCAGATGAAGAACGCCGGCAGGATCAACGACAAGACCGAACTGGATATCGGAGCCTATCTGGATGACATGCGTCAGCTCCAGCCCGACTTCGTGTCCTTAAGTTTCGAATCCATAATCGCTTCCGCAGACCACGGCGCCATAATCCACTACGCCCCCACCCCAGAAAGCAACAAAAAGATCGAAGACGGCTTCCTCCTCATGGATACCGGCGGACACTACCTCCAGGGAACCACCGACGTTACCAGGACCCTGTCCATCGGCGAACCCACCGAGGAAATGAAGGAATGCTACACCGCAGTGCTGAGAGGACATCTGAACATCATGTCAGCCATCTTCCCCTCCGGCACCTACGGAAGCTACCTCGACGCCATGGCAAGGCGCCCCCTCTGGGAGCTGGGCCTCGACTACAATCACGGCACAGGCCACGGTGTAGGCTACCTCATGAACGTACATGAAGGACCCCAGTCCATCAGAAAGAAAACATCCAGAAGCGCTGAAGAAGCATATCTGGTACCCGGCATGGTAACTTCCAACGAACCCGGCGTATACATCGAAGGTCAGTTCGGAGTCAGGATCGAGAACCTGATCCTCACTAAGAAGGCAAGGATCTCAGGCCGCGACGGCAGAGATTTCTACGAATTCGAGACCCTCACACTGGCGCCATATGACAGAGCCTCCATCATTCCCGAGAGACTCACCGACGGCCAGCTTGAGACCCTGAACGCGTACCACGCTAAAGTTTATGAACTGCTGTCACCGCATCTGAACGATGACGAATCACTGTGGCTCGCAGAAGAGACAGCACCGATGTATAAATAAAAAGCAAACCAAAACGGCAGCCCTCAGGCTGAACTAGTCAACAAAAAGTAGACAAACTAAAAAAACTATGCAAAGCCCATTTCAGCTCTAAACTGGACTGGGCTTTTGTATTTGAGAGCATATGC